>PFUC01000058.1:1154-20257 GCA_002789895.1 Candidatus Collierbacteria bacterium CG_4_9_14_3_um_filter_43_16 | reverse complement strand
CGGTTTTTCTCCGTGGTCTGGTTGAAAGACACATGCATGTTGACAAAGAGTATCGAGACTAGGTTGTCGGAGTTGGCGGCGGCCGGTTTGACTTTTGTTGTGTTTTCTTACACAATGTAGTTGTGAAGAAAATGAAGGGGTTTACGTTGATGGAAATAATGATAGTGATAGCTTTGATAATGATTCTATCTGTGGTGGGAATTGGCGCATTTATGCAGAGCACGGTAAAATCCAGGGATACTCAAAGAAAAAGCAACCTTAACCAAATCGGGAAGGCGGCTGAAGCCTTTTATACCGATGTGGGACATTATCCCCTATCGGATGATGTAAATACTGATAGGTTGTATTGTTATGATCAGGGCGTTGATACGGTTTGTCCAGGAACCAAACTTTACAACTTGATTGATTCCACAATGATTATTTATTTAGATGTTCCTAAAGACTCCGATGTCTCACGTAAGTATGTGTACGAAAGTTCTTCTGACGGATATTCTCTGTATGCTGCGTTGGAAAATAGTCAAGACCGAGATTTGTTACTAAATGGTGACGGAAGTGTGAACCAAAATCCTTGGGGGATAAGTTGCGGAAGTGTACAATGTAATTATAAGATTACCGAGACGGGATTGGTTAAAAGTATATGATAAAAAGAAAGGGATATGGTGGTTTTACACTGATAGAACTTTTGGTGGTAATGGGGATCATGGCGGTGCTTACTGGATTGGCAATTTTTAACTTTAATCAGTCCAGAGTCCGAGCGAGAGACGTACAGAGGAAAAATGATATTAAACAGCTACAAACAGCTTTGGAGCTTTATAAAAATGATAGTAATACTTATCCAGCATCCGCAACTTGGCAAACAGTTTTAGTCGATGCCGGCAATATTAAGAAAGAATTTAGCGATCCCAAGACCAGTGACTGGGTCGATTATCAATATTTACCTGCAAGCGATTTAAAAACTTATTATCTAACCGCTTGTTTGGAAAATTTGGCAGATTCATCAAAGGCCAGTGATGCTCTTTGTGCTGAGGCGGGAGTGACGTGCCTTTGTGGTACTAACGGATCATTATTTATTGTTTCAGAACCATGAAAATGAAAAAAATAATAACGAGATTGCTTCGGCTTGATTACAAGACTCGCAATGACGGGGGCGGTTTTACTTTGCTTGAGCTGTTAGTAGTAATTGGTATTATTGGTATTTTAGTAGCTCTGGGTACCGTCGCCTATTCTTCGGCTCAAAGTAGCGGTAGGGACGCCAGGCGCAAACAGGATTTGGTGGCCATGCAGAACGCTTTGGAAGAGTATTATTCCGCCAATTCCTTTGTCTATCCCACTACTTGTAACACAGCCGCTACTTATCTAAAAAGTAACTGGCCTGAAGACCCAATGAGTCCTACTAAGACCTATGTTCAAAATTGTACTAGCACAACAACCTATTGTATCTGTGCCATTATGGAAAAAACGACAGCCGGCAACTCCAACGCTACAACCTGTGCTACAGGAACATGGATTGTTAACGGCCCAAATTACTGTGTAGGAAATCTGCAATGAAGAAAAACGGTTTTACATTTGTGGAGCTGTTGGTGGTGATTACTATTGTTGGGGTGATTTTTGCAGCCGGAGTGGTTTCTTTTACGACGATTACATCCAGATCTAGGGATGCAAGAAGAAAGGCTGATTTGGAGTCTGTCCGCCAGGCTCTGGAGATGTGCAGATCACTTACTGGCTCGTATCCGGTTGATATTAGTAGTAATGTAACTTGCAGTGTGGGAGTTGTTTTACTGGCCAAGACGCCAACTGACCCGAAAGGTTGTTCTGCAGGGTCCGATTATACATATTCATGGACTTCTGCGACGGCGTATATCTTATCGGCTCCTTGTTTTGAGGATGGAAGTTATCAGGTGACAAATCCGTGAGAGGTTTTACTCTGATAGAGCTAATGACAGTGACGGCAATGATATTGATTCTTGCCGGCGGATCTGTGGCGGCCTATTTAAATTTTAATAAAAATCAATCGATGGATAGCGATGCCAGGTCTTTGATTTCAGAAATCTACCGCGTGAGGAATTTGGCATCGAGCATGCAGTATCCGGCTGGCTGTACTTCACTTAAGGGTTATAATATCAAAAGTGATGTTGGTCTTACAGGATTACTATTGTCAGTGAGTTGTGACCCTGACAACGTCATATTTCCGGTTGTAGAGGTTCTTTCCGTTTCTGTTTTTACAAATGCGATTGATCTCTCTTTTTTGCCGGGATCCGGGTACTTGGCCAACGGCGTCGATCAGCAAATAACTATCAAAAATTCAAATGATACGGCGGTGACCAAAATAATCACGGTCGGTCAGTATGGAAATATAATGAGTAACTAAGGTGATGAAAAAGTTATTGCTCATAAAAAACCCAGGTTTGATGCTAATAGAGATATTGGTGGCTGTGGGTATTGTTGGTTTGGTTTTGGTAGGTGTTTCAGATTTGATGACAAGAGCTATTGGAGCGACCACTTTTCAAAAACAAAAAAATGAGGCTTTAATTATCGTGCAAAAAAAGTTGACGGATTATAAAATTGCCAGAGATACGAACCCGGAAAGTTTTTACAATTCGATCACTAACACCGTGATTGATCCTTGTACCGTAGGGACAATATACAAATGTACCGTGACGGCGGATAAGGCGGCGGATTCTGTCATTGTATCGATTGTGGCAGAGTGGCAGGATGGAGACCGAAACTATAACGTTAAATTGTCTCAGTTATTAGCTAGAGAATGGAAATGAGGGCATTCACTTTGATCGAAGTGATAATTTCTACCATGCTTTTGTCTATTATATTACTGGGAGGGACGGCAGTATTTTATCAAAGTCTCAAATCATCCGGTATTTCTGATGTAAACTCGAACTTAAACAGCACTCTCCAATCTATTTTGAATGCCATTAAAAAGGACGTGAAATACGCTCAAATTTTGGGCGTGGGAGATGGGACCAGGACAGATTGTCTGCTGGCCGGTGTCAACGGGTATTCCGGTAGTAGTTTGTTGATAAACGATCTAAATGGGCATGGAACAAGGTATTCTCTTAATAGCGAACTAATAGCCTCGACTTCTGCTGAAACTAATCAAACCACTTATTTAAATACGAGCCAAATTGCAGTTCAGTCATTACAATTCACTTGGTACTGTCTGGGTAGTGATAAAATAAAAATTGCGTTAAGTGCCAAGAGTAATGCTTTGGGCACGGGTATCCAGGTTGACCAAGATGTGTCGATAGAAATTAGTTTATTTAATAGCGGACAAAACTAAATGATGGAAAAATCAGTTCATACCGGACAAGTGGCACTTATAGTGGTGCTGATTATGACGGTGGTGAGTGCTATAGCCGTTTCTGTGGCTAGTCGATCTACATTAGAGACGAGAATCCAACAGATGAATGTTGAGAACCTAGAGGCACAGCTAACGGCTCAATCGGGGTTGGAAAATGCAGTGGCGAAGAATCAGGCTATTCCAGATGGTACCCTGGGGGAAGGGAAGACGTATAGTGTGTCTTTGAGTGATGTTGGGGCGATGGGAATTTCTTCGGAGACGATCAGTGCCGGTGAAACTTTTGAAGTAAATTTGGAAGGGTCGGTGGGCGTGACCGGTGTCAAGATTTATTGGAAAAAGGCAGGTGGCAGTAGTACCCCGGCTATTTTTGTCTCGGATATTAGAGAAACTCAGATTGTGGATTATGCCTATGATACAAATGGCAGTAATGGCTTTTCGGCGGCTGGCGCAGGGGGTTCGGTAGACGGAGTTACTTACGATTATGCGACTCCTGCCCCAATTGCTATTGACTCGATAGTTTCGAAAAAATTAAGGATTACCGTTCTGGGGGCCTCCGCATTATTGGGTATTGAACCAATAGGTGGAATATTCCCCGCCCAAACAAGTAAATTTAGGGCTATCGCCGATGTGGCGGCTACTGATCAGAAAGTAGTTAGGTATGGAATTGAGTATGTTGAATCAAAAACAGATCAGTTACCTTCTGTGTTTGACAACGTGCTTTTTTCCGGAGGATCGCTAGTTCAATAGCGTGATGACGAGATAGTGGTATCATGAATATATGCCTGCCTATTTTGGTTTAGATATTGGGTCAACCAGTGTTAAGTTAATCCAGACCGACGGAAATCGAGTTAAGGCCATTGGAATTGGGGTTAACCCTTTTGGGAAACCCATTTCGGCGATGACAAATGCCGAAAAAATATCCATTACTGAGGTGCTTAAAACTTTGATAAAGGAATCAGGCACAAGATCGGATAAGGTGGTGGCTTCAATTTCGGAGGCCTCGGTGTTTTCCAGAGTACTTAAATTTCCGGTAATGTCCTCACCGGAGCTGGCAAACGCGATAAAGTGGGAGCTGGATCAATCGGTCCCTTTCCCTCCGAGTGAGATCGAAACTTCTTGGACGATATTAGAAAAGCCGGAGAAGTTTGAAGGGAGTGAGAAGATCTCTGTTTATGTCGTGGCGGTTCCGACTAAAATATCCGAAACCTATGTGCAAATGTTGGAACTCATCGGTATAGAGCCGGTACGATTGGAAAACGAAACCCTCTCTTTGAACAGAACTTTTGGTCCAATGTTAACCGACGAAAAACCCTCGGCCATTTTGGATTGGGGTGCCAGAGGCACAAATATCGTGATTTCCGGAAAAAACAAAATATTTAGTAACTTTTATATTCCAATTGGTGGGTCTGTCCTGACAAAATTGATTGCTGATGCGTTTAGTCTACCCACGGATCAGGCGGAAAGTTACAAGAGAACATATGGATTTGCTAAGGAACAGCTTGAAGGAAAAATGATGGTAGTACTCAAACCGGTGATTGACAACATAATTGGTGAATTAAGAAAGCTGTTAATTGCTTATAAGGACGAGTATCAAAATAGCACTGTTAACAAACTTATTTTGACAGGTGGAGGATCGTATCTAATTGATCTAATCCCCTACCTGACTGAAGCCTTGGGTGGGATGGAGGTGGTTATGGGGAATACCTTTGCCAACATGTCGGTTGAAGCTAAATATAAGTCCCTTGGTCCGGTATTTTCGATAGCCAATGGATTGTCCCAATAAACATGATTAAAATTAATTTATTAGGGAAAAAGAGACGAGAATCTAGGGGGAAGAATATGATCTATATTGCCCTACTTACCACTTTCATAGCGTTCACTCTATATTTTTTGGGGGTATCGATTTTTGTAGTGGTTAAACTTGCCTGGATTAAAGCGGATCAAGTGAGGGTGGACCGTGAAGCCGAGGCCGTCTCCAAGGAGTTGATAGACAATAACGAGCTTTTAAAAAGATTTGTTTTGTCCAAGTTTATTTTGGGTAAAATCGAGTCGCTGAATGTAGCTAAATTTCACTATAAGGAATATCTTGACCAGTTAGTAGGATTGCTGCCTGAGGGGGTGGCACTCAGGAACGTGGATTTTTCTAATAAGGGCTGGGTTTCGGTGTCGACTTCGATATCGTCTATGCGTTCTCTAAAGCTATTGGAGACCACGTTAGCCAGTGCAGAGAAACGGGTGCCGACTACTTTTAGTTCGGTGTTTTTTGAAAGAGTCTTGCGAGACAAAACAGGTCTTTATAATGCTAAATTACAATTTGAAATAACGAAGGATGCCGGAAAGTAAGTTGCTAGGCTATAAAAGTGTTTTTGGTTTCGTCTTACCTGATTGGGTAAGTGAAAAAATGGTCAAAAATACCATATATGGGCTGTTGGTATTAGCGGCTATGTTTTTGACTTTGATTTTTGTGGTTTGGCCCAATCTGACTTTGGCGCAGTCCAGACAAGCGAGCCTCATTGCCAGCAAATCGTCTTTAGAAATACTTAAGAAATCAAAAACTAGCTTGGATAGGTTGGCTTCGGACATTTCGAACACGAATCAGACAAAGATCTTGACAGCTATTCCTCAGGAGTACTCTCCCGAAGAGGCAATTTTTCATCTTCGTAAAATAGGTGCCAATACAGGAGTGTCGATCGTTTCGTATACCCTGCCTCCAGGAATAATTTTGGATACAACAAAAACCGCCGACCAAACGACAGGTACAGACATGGTTAGTTTTACAGCGTTCCCTGTTCATATCACCGTAGCCGCCCGGGTTGGTTCATTACTGAGATTTATTTCACTCGTAGAATCTTCGCTTCCTTTCGGAAATGTCTCTGATTTGAATATTCAGGACGTAGTGTCCAAGCTGTCTCAGACAGCCGGCGAAAAAACAGTCCAGATGGTCTTGGAGATACGGTTTTATCAATCGATCTTGGGGAAAGTGAACTTGACGAAATTACAGGAATTTACTGAGGCTGATCTCAAACTGGTAGCCGATTTGAGAGGTTATAACTTAATTACAATTCCCGAGGCCCAACCCTCAATAGAAACTGGTCCTTTGGGTTCAGGAAAAATATTTGGGTTCTAACTATTCGCCAGCGAGAGTTTCGGCCGGAGATTCCGGGGGGGGAGCGATTTTTGTTTCGTCTTCGAGAAGGTCCACAATAGCCCTGGTCCCCTTTTGGATAGCGGCAATACGAACCAATTGACGAATAGACTTGATGACCTTACCTTGTTTTCCGATGACTCTACCTACGTCCTGAGGGTCGACTTTGATAAGATATTTGGTGGCGTCTTTGTCTTCGGTGGCCTCTTCGGTAACGGAAACACTTTCCGGGTGATTGACGATGTTACTAACGATGTACTCGATAAGTTGTTTCATTTTATCTAACCAATTTTCTAATAGTGTCGGTGGGTTGAGCTCCTTTATTTAACCATGACTGATAACCGGTCTTGTTTAAAACGATCTTGTTCTGATCTTCTTTTTCGTGGGGATTGTAAGTACCTAAGGTTTCCAGAACCGATCCGGATAACTTGGTTTTGCCTTCTACCACGACAATGCGGTATGAACGTTGGTGTTTTTTGCCCGTAGGTTGGAGTTTGATTTTCAGCATAGGCGTATTATATCAGTTCCAAAGCCTTTTGAGCGGCTTTTTGTTCGGCTTCTTGTTTGTTTCTGCCTGTGCCTACGGATAGCTGTTTTCCTTCGATAAAAACGGCCACTTCGAAGGTTTTTTCGTGGTCAAGCCCTGTTTCTCCGACAGTTTGATATACGGGAGAAGTCATTCCGAGGGATTGAACCCTTTCTTGCAGAGAAGATTTGGGATCTTTTAACCGGTCAAGGGCAATAATATCTTTGGCGTTGGGGAGGATAAATTTTTCAAAAAAAGTTTTGGCTATACTAATCCCTCCGTCGATATAAAGGGCTCCAATGATGCTCTCGATAATATCTTCCAGAATTGAAGAGTTTTTGCGTCCTCCGGTAGCCTCTTCTCCCTTGCTCATACGGATATAATCATTAAAATGATTGTTGATCGAAACTTGAGATAAGGATTCTGTTCGAACAGTTGCCGATCTGGCGGCAGTAAGGTATCCCTCCATTTTGTTTGGGTATTTATTGAAAAGATAGACCGATATCAGCATTTCCAGAATGGCATCTCCAAGGAACTCCAGGCGTTCGTAGCTTTCGGTGATGTTGGGCTGGTTTAGACACGATCTATGGGTCAGGGCTGTTTCTAAAAGAGAAATATCCTTGAATTGATACCCGAAGTATTCTTGAAGAAGGTTAAGGTTTGGGTTCGTCATTGGTAGTTTCCTCACGGCCGGAATAACCTAAGGCGGCCGCTAGTGCGCCGTTGACAAAGCTAGAACTGGTCTTTCCTCCATAGCGTTTGGCAATTTCGACTGCCTCGTCAATGATAACTTTGGTTGGTGTCTGAGTCTTGTAGAGAAGTTCGTAGACAGCTTGTCTTAGTACGGCCAGGTCGACGCGGTTGATCTGAGAAATGGGCCATTCGGGAGCGCACTTTTGAATAATCTCGTCTATTTGAACGAGGTGTGAGTTTATTTTATCTACGCGGCTTGGGTGATCCGGTTGATCGGTAAAGCTGCCGGCAAAAAGAGACTTAAAAACAAAGATTCTTTTGAGATGTCGTGGGTCAAGGGCAGATTTCACGGTTCTTAGTTATTTTGATTTGCAGATGGGACATAGAAAGTGGCCCCTTTTAAGGTTTCCGCATTTTTTGCAAACTATAAGCTTCGGCTCAATGAGGTGAATTTGGGATCTTCTTTTGCCTTGTCTGGCAGTGGATATTTTTCTTTTTGGTGTAGCGGCCATGTGTGTATTCTACCAAGAAACGAGGCCGCTGGCAATCTTTGCAGCCTTTTGTCTATTTTGGTGGATAATTTTGATGGCATCGGATTTGGCTTGAAGAAAGAGTTTTCTGGACCAAAAGTACTTTAACCTTGTCTGAAGAGACCCGTGCTGTTTTTCACCATATATTTGCCCTGCTCCACGAAGTCGAAGGTCTTTTTGGGCGAGAACCAATCCGGTATGAAACTTTTGAAGTAGCTGAAGGCGTTCGGTCTCGACCTCATCATCAGTTGAAGGGACTAAGAAGCAAAAACCCTGACCTTCCCCTCTTCCGACTCGACCCCGGAGCTGGTGTAGTTGAGCTAAGCCAAATCGTTCAGCCGAGTGAATGATCATAATGTTTGCAGCTGGAATGTCGATGCCAACTTCAATCAGCGACGTGGAGACAAGAACACTCCCGGGAGTATTTTTGAATTGGAGGAGAATATGTTGTTGATTTTCGGGTGATAATTTGCCGTGAATTGACCAGACAGGGAACTTTTTTAGGAGAAGACGCTCATATTCTGCGGTTTTTTGTTCTACGGAAGAGACATTCGGTAGGTGTTCTGTAATGTTAGGACAAACAACAAAAATTTGATTCCCCTTTTCCAACTCTGAGATTAACCACTTGGGACTATTTTTAAATTTTGCGGGCGAAACCACGAACGTCTTTGTGGGTAGCCGGTTATAGGGTTTGTGATGCAGATTACTGATCTCGATATCTCCCAGCAAGCCTAAAGCAACCGTTCTCGGTATAGGAGTAGCAGAAAGATTAAATAAATGAGGAAGTGGATTTCTCTTCATGAGAGTTTCTCTTTGAATCACACCGAATTTATGTTGTTCGTCGATAGCGATGAAGGCTAGTGGTGGGTTTAGATCGGGTGGAAGTTGATTGAGTAACGCGTGAGTGCCAATAAAAAGTGTGGGTTCATCTTTATGGAGCCCCGTTTTCCCACCATAGGCGGACTGACGTGCGAGGATGACAGGAGAAGATGAGGTAACCAGAGATATTTGCGAAGGGAATAAAGAGAGCTTTTTGAAGGTTTGGAAATGCTGAGTCGCCAGAATTTCGGTCGGGGCCATGAGGGCACAGCTAAAGCCATGGCTAAGTGTCTGGTTGGCGGCGAAAAATAAAGGAGCGGTTTTGCCAGAACCGGTTTCTCCTTGGATAAGGCGATGAGTGAACTCCGGGCTTTTTAAGTCTTTTTCAAGCTGGTGGACTGTTTTTTTTTGGTCGGCGGTGAGAGAAAACGGTAGTTGATTAGCGGTTTGATTGTAAATTTTGGGTATTGCTTTGATAGAAATGGAATGGCCAAGTTTTTCGAGCTCTAGCCGATTTACAATGTTGATTCGTAAATGTTCGTTGTATGAAAGGCGTTTATCGGCCGACCAGCGCTCTGAAGCTTCTTTGGGGAAATGTATCTGATAGAGCGCATCATGGAGAGGAATGAGACTGTTTGTTTTCAAGAGTTCTGTCTCCAACGGATCCTTAAATTCCGCCTCTTTAAGTAGCTCAAAGATTTTTATTCTTAGCCATCGGGAATTTACTCCTTCGGTTTGAGGATAAATAGGAACGAGCCCCTTGGTGTTGAGAGAAAAGGAATCTTCCTCTTCGATAATGGGTGAAATAATAGATAGAGCATTACCAAAGAAGGAAGGTTTGCCGGCAATACTGTATGGAGTGTCATTTTTGATTAACCTCTTGATATATGGATTATTGAACCAGGTTAGGATGATTTTCCCTGAAGAATCTTGAGCTACGGACTGGGTAACTAATTTTCCACTGGCAGAATAGAAAGTTTTTGGACTTTCGATAGTGGCCAGGAAGGATCCGGCAACCATGTTTCTAAGATCTTTGATCTTAACTTGTTTAGAGAAATCCAGATAAGTTCTGGGAAAATGCCTCAGAATATCTCTTACTGTGTAAATCTCCAGATGATGAAGTCTATCTTCAATGGCTGGTCCGACACCCTTAATTGAGGAGACCAAGTCTCCTGGTAAATATATACTCATCTGATAAATAGAGAAGCAAAGGTGGTGAGTACGAGAACCACTGAACCAATGAAGATAATGACGGTGAAGATTTTCCTTTTTCTTTTGGTCATATGATGATTGAATTTTGATAGATTGCCGCGGAGTTCGGGCGGACGCGGGGGTCCGCCCCTACACGCAATGACGGAGTGTATATAATCTGGTATCTTTATTATAATAACTTAATGTATAGAAGGCAAAGAAACAGACGGACTGGAAGTTGGCTGTCTGGCATCAACTGGGGTAAACTAATTTTTTTCGGACTTTTAGGTATAACCTTAACGGTGGTGATGATCTTTTTATGGTTTAGCAGAGATCTACCTGACCCTGCGAAGGTGCAACGAAAATCCGGTTTTTCTTCAGAAATACTTGATCGAACCGGCAAGATAATCCTATATGACGTGTATACAGATCAGGACCGTAAATTTACACCCTTGTCTTTAGTGCCCGATTACCTTAAGAAAGCTACCATTTCGATTGAGGATAAAGATTTCTATAAGCATCAAGGTTTTGATCCGATGTCAATGCTCCGAATCGCCAAAAACCTGGCTCTAAATAGGAGACTAATCGGAGGTTCAACCTTGACTCAACAATTGGTAAAAATGTTGCTACTATCAAACGAACGTTCAATCTCTCGGAAAGTAAGGGAGTTTATGCTTGCCTTGAGGATCGAAAAAACTTTTTCCAAAGATGAAATACTACAAATGTATCTTAACGAAGCTCCCTATGGTGGTAATGCCGTAGGGGTGGCGGCGGCTTCTCAAATATATTTTGGCAAAGAACCCAAGGATTTAAACTTGACCGAGAGTGTTTTTCTGGCAGGATTACCCCAATCCCCTTCCCGTTATTCTCCATACAGTGGAACAAACAAGAGAGCGTTTCTTCCTCGTGCCAAGGAGGTATCGAGGAGAATGAGGGAGGATGGCCTTATTTCTAAAGAAATGGAGTCTCAAGTAAATGCCGAACTAGATGTCATTCAATTCCGGGGCTTGGGAAGTAACAAAATTAAGGCTCCACATTTTGTGATGTATATCAAACAACTTCTGGAAGAAAAATATGGACCCAGTATTCTCGATACGGGTGGATTAAAGGTGACCACAAGTTTGAATTGGGATATTCAGCAAAAAGCGGAGGCGACAGTAAAAGAGGAGGTGGACAAAGTATCCAGTAGTCTAAATATTAATAATGGGGCATCGGTGATTTTAGATACGAATAGTGGTGAAGTGATGAGTATGGTAGGCTCAAAGAATTTTTTTGATACCTTAATTGACGGTGAAGTAAACGTGACCACTAGGTTGAGACAACCAGGGTCTTCCATAAAACCATTGGTTTATGCAACAGCTTTTATGAAAAATTTTGGTCCGGCTTCGGTACTGGCGGATATAGTGACTGAATTTCCGGGTAAAGATGACCAGACACCTTATGTACCCAAAAACTATGATGGGAAAGAGCACGGGCTGTTACATCTTAGGGATGCCTTGGCCAGTTCGATAAATGTCCCGGCTGTCAAACTTTTGGCACTGCTAGGGGTTGAGGAGGTTCTTCAGCAGGGCTACAAAATGGGACTGACTTCTCTCGAGCCAACCAAGGAAACAATGGCCCGGGTGGGTCTTTCAATGGCACTTGGGGGGGCCGAGGTGAGACTTCTTGATCTAGCCAGTGCTTATAGTTCATTCTCGAACGGTGGATTCCGGATCGAACCTGTAGCTATTCTAAAAATTGAGGATAGTAATGGCAGAATAATCTTTGAAAATAAGCAAGTAAAAGCGGAGAGGGTGGTGGATGAGAAGGTTTCTTTTTTAATCAACTCTATTCTGTCCGACAATAATGCCAGACTCGTGACCTTTGGACCAAATTCATATTTGAATCTTGGAGCACGAGCGGTGGCAGTAAAAACCGGAACTACGAACGATTTGAGGGATAACTGGACCGTGGGGTGGTCCAAAGATTTCATTGTAGGTGTTTGGGTGGGAAATAATGATAATGAAAAAATGAAGAATGTGGCTTCCGGTGTTTCCGGGGCCGCACCAATTTGGCGAAGACAGACCTTAGATATGTTGGCGATAAAGCCAGATCGTCCGTTTTCCCCGCCAGATGGTGTAATGCAGATTGAGGTGGATAAAATTTCAGGATATCCGGCTCATGACGGGTATGGCAGTTATCCAGAATGGTTTATCAATGGAAGTGTTCCCACGGGTCCAGATCCGATTCACACTAAGGTAAAACTATGTAAAAATGACCCTACCAGATTAGCCGATATGGTTTCTGTTTCCCAAGGAAACTATGATGAAAAAGAGTATGTGGTTATTAGAGAGGACGATCCCTTAACGAACAAATCCCTTTGGCAAAAAGCGATTGACGACTGGATTGTAAAGCAAAACAACCCTCTTTATACTGTTCCATCAGAAACATGCGATGCCAGTTCGTCAATGGATATTCAGATCACGACACCGACAGACCATAGTAGATCTGATGGTGATGAAATCACTGTAAGGTTTTCGGTGGTGGCGGATAAACCAATTGTTGAGGCAAAAATATTTCTGGATGGGAATTTGGAAACGACGATTACCGATGGAGTATATATCAAAAAAATCAGAGTTTCTACAGGCCAACATTCTATGAAAATAACGGCCAGAAACAACGAAGGCAAAGAAGAGTCAAAGACAAATGATTTCGCCGTTAACGTGGACTACATCTCCCCTACTCCCAGCCCAACATTATCCCCCACCCCAACTCCAACCTCATAACTATTCCTGATCTAGTTTGATATCCTGCAGGGCCTGGCCCTGCAGGTGACTATAATGGTAATAATGCCTCAGAAGAATAGCCGTAAAGAATACGGTGCCGGTGGTCACTATCACGTTTATAACCGTGGGGTAAACAAGAGTCCAATATTTCTGGACGAACAAGATTTTAAGATTTTCCTTGGGTATATAAAGCTTTATCTTGAGCCACCTAACCTGCAGGGCCTGGCCCTGCAGGATGAGAATGGAAGAACGATTTCTCCTTCAAAGGAACCCAAGAACTATATGGGTGAGATTGAGTTGTTGGCATACTGCCTAATGCCCAACCATTTTCATCTGCTCATTAGACAAAATACCGATAGAGGCATTGCTGAGTTTATGCAGTCTTTAATCCAGAGATATGTGATTTATTTTAATAAAAAATATGCGAGAGTGGGTGGACTTTTTCAAAGTAGGTATAAGACGGTCTTAATTGAAGATGAAAATCAATTTGTGTATATTACCAAATATATTCATCGAAATCCGATTGACATTTTGCCTGCAGGGCCAGGCCCTGCAGGACTTGAAGCTTACAAATATTCTTCGTATGGGAATTATCTCGGTTTATTTCGACAGCGATGGGTTCGACCGGAGCGGGTTCTTTCGTATTTTTCCAATATGAGAAGGACAAATACTTATCAAAGTTTTGTAGAGGATACGGTGGCAGACGATCTAACTAAAGTTTATTACGAAATGATGGATATGGACAATTGAACATTTGTTCTAGTTTGATATCCTGCAGGGCCAGGCCCTGCAGGATACTTGAGGATGAGATCTTAGAACCAATTTGTGCGCAGATAGTGAGATTGAGGGGTTTAGACTTTGAAGCGATTCTGAATAATGTCTTTGAGGGTATTTATTTCCGATTGTTCCAGGTTTCTATTGTCATTACCAAAGGAAATCCCGAACGAATGTTTTCCCTTGAAACTATTTATATATTGAACTTTTTTGATGAGTTCGGAGGTATTTTGTATGGTTTCAATGATAACGCCTAACGATTTTCTTGAATCGATGGTCATTTCTTCCAGTACCGGAGGATATTCCGGAACGGGGTGAAATTCATATTTCCGGTTAATTTTTAAAACCATATCGGCCAGGTTTATTTCAATAGCCATGGGATTGTTTAATAGGTCAATTTTTATCAAAACCCCCGGCTTTATTGAACCAATGTGTCCCAACAAAAGTTTTTCGGAGTAGATGTCTGCCGTACCTGCCGGATTGAAGAAAGGAGGAGGAGTCCGGCTTGGTTTAAAGGAGATGTCTTTTACCCTTAACTTCCACAGAAGAGCTTCTATTTCCCCCTTTATCTTCCGGTAGTCTTCTCCGGAGAGCATAGCCAAAGTTGAAATTTCTCGGGGTAACTCCCGACCCTCGATCTTTTGGTAACAGTTGGCTATTTCAAAAGTTTTTAGGGGTTCGTCAATCTTACCCTGGTTATGTTTGTGGTTTAACAAGGCGGAAGGAACAAGGCTCATCCTTAGATATTCATAGTCACGAGAAAGGGCGTTGTTGAGCTTTAGATGATCCGCTGGGTTCAAGCCCATTTTCTCTAGTAGTTCAAGAGAGATTAGTGAGTTATTATATATTTCGTGATAGCCGATATCAGAGAGATATCGTTTGATGAAAGACTCCGCTTTCAGGAGAGGGTTAACCGCTTCGGATGGTAAATTAACGCAAGGCAGAATAGGTGGAAGTTTGAAATATCCGTAAATACGAGCCACCTCTTCGGCCAGATCCTCTTTGATATTAATATCGTAATATCTCCAACTGGGGACAGTGCACACTATTTTTCCGGAGTCGATAGTTCCCCCAAAGCCTAAACTGGCTAATATGGATATGACTGTTTCTTGATTAAGGTTGACACCTACAAAAGCGTTTAGCCATTCAAGGTCTAAAGCAATTAGTTTTGGAGGACGGTTGAGAGGGTAATAGTCGAAGAGAGGGGAGGCAATTTCACCACCCGCTCTTTCTTTGATTAATTGAATTGCCTTGTATAATACAGGCAGACATAGTTCCGGGTCTGGTTGTTTTTCATATAGCTGGGCAGCGATAGTTCTTTTTTGAAGCCTGAGAGAAGTCCGACGTATTTTTTTGGGATCATAGACGGGAACAATTAGTAAGATTCTTTTGGTATGTTCATCAACTTCCGCCACTTGTCCGCCCATAATACCGCACAGATCAACCAGTCTGCCCGATCCATCCTCAATGACGAGATCTCCTGAAACCAACTTATGTTTTTCATTGTCTAATGTGGTAAGCCATTCTCCGTCAACGCTATCTCTGATAATCAGATTTTGGGCAGCCAGTTTGTCCAAATCGAAGATATGACTGGGCATACCATAGAGTATGGTTAATTCGTTGGTAATGTCGACACAATTATTCAATGGTCGCTGACCACAATTTGCCAAAAATATGGCAATATCCTTGGGTGAAGGTTTGATGCTAATGTTTTCTAGGGAAATGGCAGAAAAACGCAGAACCTGATTCTTTTTGATGTTAAAGTGGAATTGTCTGGGGAGACCCGTGCGAAAGACTGGCTTCTCTTGATAAATGTCATTGATGAGTTTGGCAGGAATATTGAACTGAGTAAGGATGGCGACCGCCTCTCTAGCAACCCCGATGGCACTGGCCGTATCGATCCGATTGGAGATGGCCTCGATTTCGTAAACATAGTCATCCCCTACCTGTTTTGTTCGGTCGAAGGTGGGTCCGCAAAGGCTGACATTCTGGCTTAAGATATCACTATTTGCCGGAGTATCCAGAAATTTTCTTAGTGAAGAATCGGTTAGAACAATATCCATATTTTAGAATTGCTTTAAAAATCTAATATCATCATTGTAGATAAGGCGAAGATCGGGTAATCCGGATTTGATCATTAGGACTCGTTCGACTCCCCAGCCAAAAGCGAAGCCGGAACATTCTTCGGGGTCGAAATTACCGTTTCTTAAGACGTTTGGGTGTACCATGCCCGCTCCTCCTAGTTCCAGCCAACCGGACTTGCAGACTTTGCAGGGAATTTCATGTACCATGCCGGTGCCTTGACAGACACCGCAAGTGACATCGATTTCAAATGAGGGCTCTGTAAACTGAAAATGATGAGGGCGTAGCCGTGTTTGACGTTCTTGGCCGAAATATGATTTGGCGAAATATTCGGTCACACCAAGAAGATGGGTGATATTGATCCCTTTATCGATTACCAGACCTTCAAATTGATGAAACATGGGTGTGTGAGTGGCATCAATTTGACGACGATAGGTTTTACCAATGTTGATCATTTTAATGGGCGGTGTTTTCTTTAGCTCCATCTCCCGCAACTGACCATTGCTGGTGTGGGCTGTCAGTACGGTGTTGTTTGTGATATAAAAGGTTTCTTGATCGTCTCTTGCCGGATGATCCTTGGGTATATTGAGACCTTCAGCGTAGTACCAATCTGTTTCGACTTCCGGATAACGGCGTCTTACAAATCCAAGCTTTTGAAAAATACTTTCTATTTCTTCAATTGCCTGTGTTACAAGGTGAAGACTACCTTGAGGTATTTCTAGGCCAGGTACAGTGACGTCAACAATATCTTGTTGGGCATGACTGAGCGTTTCCGATAGTTTGGCTGATAACTTGTCCTTTATAAGATTTTTTAGTTCGTTTACAGCTTTTCCCAATTGGGGATCTGTTTTTACCGGAAGAGTTTTGAAAAGAAAGTTGATTCTGCCTTGTTTTCCGAGATATTTGGTGTTGAGCTTGTCGACATCAGAGGATAAGCTGGACTTTTTGAGATCATTGTCCAACTCATGTTTGATTTGTTCGATTTCTATTACTTTTGTAACCATCACTCTTATGATAACAAAAACTCCCCTGAAGGGGGAGTTTTTTTAAATAAATGTTTTAACCCCCCCCGCTATTTTTTGACTGTAAAGAAAACTATGTCTCTAAAAGCGTTGGGTAGATTGGTAGCCAGAGCGGCTAGGACTTTGCGGTTCAAAGCAATCTTTTTGTCGGACAAGGCTTTGATGAATCTAGAGTACTTGGGAGCTTCTGCAATAGAAGAAAGGGCGGAGTTGATACGGGTGATCCAGGTAATTCTCATTTGTTGCTTTCTTTCTTTGCGGCCATTGTAGGCGTATTGACCGGCGTGCAAAACGGCTTCTGAGGCAGTTTTATACAGACGGTTTCTGGTCATGCGGAAACCCTTGGCGAGCTGCAAGACTTTCTTGTGTCCTCTACGACGGACGGTACCGGTTTTTGTTCTAGGCATATTAGTTGTTAGTTACTAGTTCTTGGTTATTTGTTGATTATTAGAGATGGAGCATTTGTTTGATTTTGGTAGCGATCTTGCCGGTAACTTCTTGGTAGTGTCGGTATCTGCGGATCATCTTTTTGCTTTTTTTTCGGCGAAGATGACGCATGTATGGGCTACGGCGAAGCACCTTACCGGTGCCGGTAATTTTGAATCTTTTCATGACGATCTTCCTCGTCTTTTGCTTTTGTTTGGTCATGGCGGTTATTTTTTTGGTTTAACTTGGGCAATCAAGAGTTTACCCAAAAATTTCGGGGCTTCGACAAGCGTGGAGACTTCCGACAGCAGGCTGATAACCTGGGCCATGATTTTCTCTCCAAATTCTTTCTTGGTGATTTCCCTGCCGTGGAATTTTACCACCAACTTGACCCGATCGCCACCTTTGAGGAACTTTTCGGCCTGGCGAACCTTGACCATCATATCGTTTTCGGCCATAAAGGGCTTCAGACGGATTTCTTTGGTTTCTTGTCCCCCTTTGGAACTACCGGAGTGATCTTTTTTATCTTCCTGATACTTGAATTTTTGGAAGTCGATAATTTTGACAATCGGAGGAGTAGCCTTTTCGGTGACTTCCACTAGGTCGAGACCAAGTATGGTCGCTCTTTCGAGGGCATCTTTAGTGGTCATGATGCCTAGTTGTTTACCCTCTTCGTCAACGACCCGGACTTCGGGATAGCGGATATTTTGGTTTATGCGGTAGTATTTACCCAAGTTTGTGTATTTGATTGATATGAGTGCTATCTTACTATATTTTCAGCCACAAAAGGGTTTGGGAATGATAAAATAGCAGTTGATGGGCTCGTAGCTCAGCTGGCTAGAGCGCTGCATTGACATTGCAGAGGTCACTGGTTCGAGTCCAGTCGGGCCCACAAAAGTAATAGGACGGAAATTTAGCCGACGGAGGTGGCCACAGCGCGTTCGTTGGCTTGGGTGTAGGAGTTGCCTTTGGACTTGGCCATGCTCCAGTAGACACCCTTTTTGGTTGATCGGCCGTTGTACATTTCCAGCCAACTATTGGCTTCCTGAACTTTGAGACTAAATATTTGGATCATTTTTTGGATGTGGATAAGGAAACTTTCATGATAGACTCCTGCTTGAACAACCGGGGTCTCGACAGCCTTAAGAAGATTCGAGTCGAGGGTTTTGACTTGTTTGGCTAGGTTCTTGAGCTGATCCCTAATCTCGTCGATGCGTCTTTCGGTTTGCCTTTCTTTGGAAGAGAAGACTTTGCTCCATTCTTGTTGTCTGGCCTGAAAAAAGAGTTCCGCACGGCGTTTTTCGGCCTCTTTTTTGTGTTGAAACTCGGCAAAAGGGTTGGTTTTTGGTTCTTGATTACCGTTTTCAAAGCTGTGGGTCTGAGAACTGCGAAGAGCCTCCAGAAAACTCTGGATTTTGGAGTTACCCTGTCCTTGGTTTGGTGAGCTGCCCATATTACTATTCATAACGTGGCCCTATAATATCAGATGCCCATTAAATAATCAATAGTTTTGCGCCGATTCATGATAGATCGGAGCTGGTCCATCTGTTTTTCCGGTACACTTGACACCTTAGCCAATTCTAGCAGTTCTTTGTCGTTTGTGTCTATTTTTTGGTCTTTGGCTATCTCTAAAAGAATAAGATCGAGCCGAACGGACTTTTCGGCGCTTTCGGCATATTCTTTCTTTACCTCCTCAAGGTTTTTGCCGAGGGCTTTCAGGTAATCCTCAAGGGGTAGATTGAGGGACTTAGACTGGGTGGTTAAACGTGCCAAACTATAATTAACTTCTTCGTTGATGATCAGCTCAGAAATAT
This sequence comes from Candidatus Collierbacteria bacterium CG_4_9_14_3_um_filter_43_16, assembly GCA_002789895.1. Taxonomy (GTDB): domain Bacteria; phylum Patescibacteriota; class Microgenomatia; order UBA1400; family MFAQ01; genus UBA10133. The sequence continues at coordinate 1,157 of PFUC01000058.1, read as the reverse complement.
CAA
>PFUC01000058.1:0-1129 GCA_002789895.1 Candidatus Collierbacteria bacterium CG_4_9_14_3_um_filter_43_16 | reverse complement strand
CTTTTTCGGCTTTTAACTCTTCCAGAACTGGGCGTCCGAGAAGCCGGTAATGGTTTTCCTCAATGGCGTGTTCGAGGAGATGGCTCATGATGTGATTTAAGATACGGTCACTGAGCTTATCAGGATCAAGAGATTTTTCAGCCACGCCTTTAGGAGCTTTGCCTTGACGGAAACCCTTGACAGTGATGGTTTTGATCATTTCAGCGACGACATGATTTTTTTCAAGATCGACTTCTTCGGAAGAAACAATAGCTTCTAGGTAGGCAGTCCCCTTTTCAATTTTGGTTTGTTTGGTGTTCATATCAATCCAATATTATAGTGGCTTGAGGAGATTTATGCAGGTAGGAATTGATGGTAAAATTGTTGAGCTTGCCGAGGTGGCGAAACGGTAGACGCACTAGCTTTAGGAGCTAGCGGGGCAACCCATGGAGGTTCAAGTCCTCTCCTCGGCACCAAACTTATTCCATATGGTCGAAGAATTGGGAGATACCAGCGCACCACGAACCCTCAGAGGGTGGTGTGTAGGTGGCCATGACTTCACAGGGATCTTTGGTATGTTCACCTTTTAGGAATATTTTGGTGAATTGAGGGGCAATTCTCCTCAGGGCATCCTCATAGTTATCAAATCTGGTCACCTTCAGTACTTCAGGATTGGATGGCTCGGGATAAATCCCCCACCCCCAGCAGTTGTATGAGTTTTCTGGGATTCTTTTGCAAAGATTTGATTCCTGCTGGGCAATGGCTACTAACCAGCGATAATCAAATTGATACTGATCCGAAAGAGAGACGATGAGGTTTGAATATGGCTCTAAGGGAGAGCCATATTTATGAAGGTACTGGCGGATAATTTCCGGTCGGGCATCGGCGGTGATAACAGAGGTTTTTATTTGTTCGTCGAATGTGGGTAAGGCGGAAAAAATAAATGGTTCTTCCGGGCTGGGAATAGTTTCGGTGGTTTGAGTGTCGGCAGAAGCCCCCAGAATATATTTGTTCTGTTCTCCTTCATTTCCGAAAAGTGAGGTGTTTAGGCCGAAAGCGATGCGTGAAGTAATCAGGAAGAGAGCTAGTAAATACAAAAACCTTTTCGCCATAAGCTAATTTATGGTGGCAGAAAACCGAGGCGATGTCA
>PFUC01000051.1:295-2850 GCA_002789895.1 Candidatus Collierbacteria bacterium CG_4_9_14_3_um_filter_43_16 | reverse complement strand
CCATCACCCATAAGAAATACTCCAACGAAGAACTAGTTAAGTAATTTTGGTATAATCTATAGGACGCTTGCAATTTAACTTTACCAAAGGAGAGCTCAATGGGAATTATCCAATCACGGCTTGCCGTAGGGCGGAGTGTGTCACTCTGGTATCCTCAGACAGGTTTTAAGACTATTGTTGTTGGTAGGCTTCCCGGACACACCGGGTACGTTCCGGAACCCGGAGAGGCCGTTCATTGGAACCTGCCATATTTGCGCCGCATGTTTTCCCGGCGGATCTTCGCCCTTTACTGCACTGCCGAAGGCAATCTCACCATCGTTCGACTTTCAGACACAAACTCGGTCATGATTTCTTCGGCCTCAAACAAACCTATCACCTTTCTTGATGTTCACCAAAGATACACCGTATCTCCGGATGAAATGTACAACCTGACCGTTACCATTCATGGCTTACTGATCATCAAATCACAATCGGTGGGCCAACCTCATTCAGGGGTATTGAAAACATGTATCCTTTCCATGACCAGAGAAAAATAGGAGAAAAATGTCGTACATCGTTATTTTTGAACATACCAAAATGACCGGTGGTTTTTACAAAATTCGCACTCGGACCGATTACACCAATCAGGCCCAGTTCCAATCGATTTACAAAGCCATTCCCGAAACCACCGTTGTCGCCGAAGGTATCTCTGAGGATGAAGCAAATCGCTAGCTCTTCTCGGTACCCCCGATCTGCCATTATCTCGCCGCTGTCGAACAACTGTTTGAGGTGCCGAATGCCGAAGTTACCCTTTTCCGCCTTCAGTGGGTCATGGAAAATGCCAACATGGCCGCCGCACACGGCATAGAACAACGTTTCAATCTGGGCATACTCAATGAAATCGACGCCGACTTCATTTCCCACCTGATGGATCTTATCCAAGACAGAACACTAAAAGGTCGGTATTTCAGATATGTTATTGGTAAATATCATCCTGACTGGGACTATATGCCTCAACTTCATTTTGAGGCCCTTCTACAAGAGTAATCTTCCAGTCTCACCCCGCCCTCCTAGACCTCATCCCCGCCACATGGCGGGGTTTTTTGAACAAAGAGATCCATTGACAACGTTATAGAATCAATATATGATACTGTCATGATCCAACAACTAATCAATGACGAAAAATTTACCAACGTACAAACAGCTCAGGCTGGCATCACCAAGCTCTTCACCCAAGCTTCTAAAGGCAATCATTTTTACAGAGTAATGAAGAACGACACTCCCCTGGGTGTACTAATACCCAACGATCTGTGGGAAGACTTAACAGAGGAACTAGAAATGCTTTCTTCTCCAACCTATCTAAAGATCATCCAAGAGGCTCGTGAAGAAATCACAAATAAACAAACTTTTAGCCTTGATGAGGTTAAAAAACAGCTTGGGTTTTAACAAACGATGAATACCTATCGTTTTACCAAAAGAGCTTTGAAAGATTTAAGCGATCTACCGAAAAACAAACAGCTCCTGATCATCAATAAGCTAGAGTATTTTACTTCCACGGGGAAACCACTTTCTTTTGCCAAAAATCTTACGAATTTTAGCCTCGGACAGTATCGTTTCCGAGTTGGAGACTATCGAATTACTTTCGACCTAGACTCAGATAGCACTATTTACATCCTTCATATCGGCCACCGTCGCGAAATCTACAAGTAACCTAAAAAACCTCTTCATCCATTAATTAGGTAAATGTAACAATCTACGTTCTAATACATCATTATCTATTCAAATTCTTATCACCAATTCACCGTCAAACTATTCCGAACCATCTCCAAATATCACAATTTCCAACTTCATATCATTTCATCCCAATGCGCTCGCATGCGTTCTATTGCATTTCACTCACATTTATGATATATTATGGGTTTAGAAATCAAACCGTGCCACGCACGGAAACACTTTGACAGTCAGGAGGTGCGCTATGCGCCTACAAGTTCTGGACGATGGACGTCTGTCCCTCGTAGAGGAGGGTCAGACTCTTTCTATCCTTGACGGCTGTATGAGCCTCAGGATATCTTCAACCGGCCTAGGGCCGGAAGTCATGTTCACACCGGACTGCAAACTTCCCTCCAGTTTCTTTATTGGAGACGAAGTTAAATCTGACGGAGGTAACGCCTTGGCTTATCGCGTCTGGCAGCCATTACAAAACGACACTACCATCGTTATCTACGATGGAGACACTCGTTTCGAGGCCAGAATCGTCATCGAAGACGATGACCCCGCCGACGATCCTGACAATCCGTTCTAAACAATAGACCCATAGTTGACAAACTAGACACGGTATGATATACTCTACAACTGTACATTGAGATGCGCCAAGAAGCAGGCATCTCCCCAAACCCCATCCCTTCGAAGGAGATAATAAACCATGAACCCTTTTGTAAAGCTGGTCCGCTCACTCCTGAAAGTCGACAACGAAGTTACGGAAGCTGTTGATGCCAAACGTGAAGAACTTCTGAATGCAGCAGAAACGTTTATGCCTAACTTCGCGAAGATCCGCGACGAAAAGGCCAAGGCTGGCG
>PFUC01000051.1:0-269 GCA_002789895.1 Candidatus Collierbacteria bacterium CG_4_9_14_3_um_filter_43_16 | reverse complement strand
CAGGTGCGCCTCGGAACCCGTAAGATGGACGATGGCGAAGAAGCTGTCGAACTCGCCCAAGTACTCGGCTCCCGCGTCAAACTTCCCCGATAGCTCAGCACCCCGCGCGCAAGCGCAACGTACGACATCCCCCACTCACTGAGTGGGGGATATTTTTTGGCCACAAAAACACCACTACCCTATTGGCGGACCAGGCCACTTATCCGGCCTTCAAGGCCAGGCCTTGAAGGTATCTAAATAGTCCTTGATTGGTGCTATAATAGCCCCAT
>PFUC01000073.1 GCA_002789895.1 Candidatus Collierbacteria bacterium CG_4_9_14_3_um_filter_43_16 | reverse complement strand
GGTAATTGGGGAGACTACGGCCGAATCGATAAAGATTAAGATTGGGTCGGCCACGCCATCCTCTAAAGAAGAGGCGATAGAGGTAACCGGCCGGGATAGTATTACCGGTTTGCCGAAGCAAATTCATTTATCCTCGGTAGAAGTTTTTGAAGCCATGAGAGAACCTCTAGGAAAAATTGTTCAAATGCTAAAAACGGTGATGGAGGAGGTTCCTCCGGAGTTATCATCAGATATTATCGACAAAGGAATAGTAATGACAGGGGGGACGGCACAGTTAAAATGTTTTGATAGATTGATCACCCAAGAAACAGGTGTACCCGCCTTTGTAGCGGAGGATCCATTTAGGTGTGTAATAAAAGGAATTGGGATAGCAATTGAGAATCTTGACGTCTACTCGAGAAGTATCAAGAAGTAGAGTATAACTGTCCTTTGTATCAATATAAAAAGATCAGCTTGTCGTATGATCGCTTAGACTGATAAATTAGTATTTCAGATCATATCAAAATATTTATTCTATATATCTATAAGATAGCGTACGTTTACTGGGTCTGGCAAATAGTTTAGGCTATATTTACCGATGAGATTGAGGAAATATTTTTGATTGTTCCCGCCTTAATTTCGAAAATTTTTAGCACCACCCGGATTTGGCCTTTCACGATCCAGTGCCCTTATTGTGTAACGAGTATGTTGGATTACGACCAGTTTAGAACGGAGTCTTTTTCACGAATATCGATATACCCCATGTAGTATATTGATTTACTAGTAATTATCATCCGGCATACCCCATGGTTGTACGGTATGCCAAATATAATATGGTGTAGGCATCGTTAGTGTACGGGGTATGTGATGCGGGGGTCTATCTTAGGCACATAAATAACCTATATTACGTATGGTATATCACAACTCGTAGATCTGTTGGACCGGAAAGCTGGCAATGTCCTGTAGCCTTTTTGTCATCATTTGCAATAATATGTGGTTACCTGGTGAATTGTCATTTATTGGGGTCGAGTTTCCGGCGTTCTCATCTGTCCGTTTGTTTCTATAAGTACCTTGTTTTAGACCTTAGAACTATGAAGAGTGTTGATTGACATGTATTTATAGACAGGCGAGGCCGGGGGGCGATTCGTCTGTGTTGATATAGTTTGTAAGATTTATTTTTTAACCTTCTGTCTCTTCGATCATACTGTAACAGTGAATATTCAGATATAGGATGGTTTATACATATTTTTATTTGAGATTGTGAAATATAATATCAATTTATTGTATGTTTGGAGATATGATTATCGGTTTGTGTTATTATTTGGAAATATTGTGCTAAATATTGAATATAGGTATGAATATAGTATATTAATATTGTTCAAATATACATAAAAGGATTCTAGAAAACAGTTGTTAGACATGTCCTGATAAGTATTTTATCTAATTTTTTATCTCATTCTATATAAGATATCTATAGCAACCCTATATACAATGATATTTCTTGAATTTTTTTCCTATTTTTGAGGTTCAGACCTTTAACCGTTGGGGCAAGCGCCTACTTCTTCGTTGATTTAGAAGCCAAATATGTGTTAAAAGATCAGATATACCGGTCTAATTATAGAAAGGTGGTGTTTAGCAGATTAGCAAATCGAGTGATAGAATTGTGCCTGAATTGAGGATTTTATATTTCACATTGTACAATATCACATATGAGATCAGAAGTTTTGGGTATACCGGTTGATATTCTAAATAGAAAAGAGACGATAGCAATTATTGACGGATGGCTGAAGAGGCCTGGTAAGAAAGCCAGACAAGTCGTTACCGCATATAGCGAATTTTTCGTTACAGCCCAAAATGACGTTGTTTTTGAAAACGTGATGCGGAAAGCCGATTTGGTAACCCCCGATGGGGTTTCGGTATTGGCGGCGGTGGAGTATGAGAGAGTTGTTCGTTCAAGGTTTAAAGTTAATAGTTCGAGAATTCAACGGATTATTATTGGTTTAGCGGAAGGACTCAATGTTGGAAGGAAGATATTGTCGAGCCAAATAGGAGAGACTGTAACGGGGGTTAGATTGTTTGAAGAACTAAATGCTTTGGCCGAGAGGCGCGGTTGGAAGATTTTTTTACTTGGCGGATGGGGAGACGTGAGTTCACGAACCGCCACAATGCTTCTAGAACGGTTTCCAAGACTGAGAGTGATTTATGACGCGGGAGAAAATCAAGTTGGTACCGATAAGATTACAGATGACCGGGTGACAAAAAAGATAAATGCTTGGAAACCGGATATTCTATTTGTTCAGTACAATCCGGTGAAACAGGAAAAATGGATTGCCTCCCATCTGTCGCGTTTAAAAGTTGGAGTGGCGATAGGGGTGGGGGGCACCTTCAACGAGTACTTGGGGGAGTTTAAGAAAGCGCCGGTGTGGATGGAGAAACATGGCTTGAAGTGGTTATGGAGACTGATCATTCAGCCTCATCGCTGGAGAAGAATGATCGACGCGGTGATCGTGTTTCCGTGGCTGGTGTTCCGGGAGAGCTTGAAGCGGAAGAATTAAGAGTTTGACTTAGCTATTGGAGGTGGAGGGGTTGATGCCAAGCATCCACCCGCCTGCAGAAGCTATCGCTTCAGCGATTGCGGGCAGGGAGAACTAGTTTTGTGATGTTGATGGATTTATACCCAACATCCACAAAACAGATTCTTTTTTGTAGCGTCGGTCACCTCGAGAGTTGATACGAATAGCGGGGAGCTTACCTCTTTTGCCCCAGCGTTTGATGGTAAGAGTAGAGACACGGAGGAGTTGGGCAACTTCGGACACAGTTAAAAGGTCGGGAAGATTATTGAGGTCTAGATTCTTTTTTATTTTTAGAGTTTGGTTTGTGTCTTGGTTGTTGTCCATTGATATACAAATTATCAGAAAGGTAGTAGATAGTCAATATGGTTCTTGAAAAATTCTGTGGTAGAATTTGGTCCTGCATCACAGCAGGAACATTAAATCATTTTGGAGGCCTTGAGTGATTAGACAGCTTGATGATTGTTTCAATTTGGAAAGAGTTAAACTCACCGCTGGGGAACTATCCTTAACTTCTAAACTAGGTTTGCTTGGCGAGATGGAAGCTTTTGTTGGTATTGCCTCATCTTTTTGCCAAGTGCCGTTGGAAATTGTCCATATCAAACGCGGAGCGCAAAAATCGTTGCCTGTATCCAAAATCGGTAAGACGAATATTCGGTATGTAGGTACGGCACCTGCGATTTTGGTAGAGCCGGATGTCTACGGAAATCTAAAAATGATTTTTACCGGTGAAGGTGTGGTGGAAGTAATTTTTAACACCGAAAGGGTCGGAGCCCATGGTCGGAATCGTGGA
>PFUC01000026.1 GCA_002789895.1 Candidatus Collierbacteria bacterium CG_4_9_14_3_um_filter_43_16 | reverse complement strand
CGCTCATTCCGCCATGGCGGGACTCACGGTTCGCCACCACCTGCTCCCGCCGCAGCGGGACCGGCTCCACATCGGTTCGGACGATGGCTACCGCAGTAGCCACGACAGAAAACGCAAAAATTGGAAGTTACCTATAGTGTTTGTAAAGGGTATTAGGCACAAATATTCACCGCCAAGAATAATCTAGGCACGGATAGGGTTGATAAGGTATATAATATAGGTTGCCTTTGGGCAATCCTTTATCCAGCGGGGCGCTGGAAATCCAAATTTTGTGGCCGGGAGCCACAGGAGGAAAAATTGAGCACTTTAAGTAATAAACAAATTGGAAGATTGTCAGTAGAATTTCCGTTTCTTCGCAAAGTCGTAAATACAGACCCTGGTACTTGTCAAATCAGCACGGTAAAAGTTGAAGTGGCTGATTCCACCACCCTATTTATTAAACCGAGCTTTTCGCTTCCACCCCATTACATTTGCTCGAGGGATAATAAATACGTTGGCCATGTATACCCACACGCATATTCCATAAACGAAGATGGGGAAATTTTAAATAGAATCTCATGGAACTATGAGACACCAGATTCTTTCGTTAAAGATCTGCTTGTCTCTTTGACACCAAAACCAGTTAAGAAATTGGTTGTTGTCATGGCTTATGTTTGGTGGAATTACATCGAAAAGTATTACGAGCAAGGTCTTGATACTTATGTGGGAGAATTTTCTCATTATGAGTATCAGGTCTATATCTACAAAGAACCAAAACAGGGCTTTAAGCAATTAAAGTCTGAATCAGACCTTGCCAGTAATGTTCGCATTGACGATCTTCTCTCCATCTCTATGGCGGCTCGGCTTAACACGGATGCTAAAAAAGCAACTGATGAAATTGATAAGATCAAAGCGGAATTCAAGAACCGAATTGGTCAATCCATGTGGAAACACATTAACGCATCAAAATCATCTGGCATGAAAGGTCATTTTGGTAATACAGAACTTCTGACCTTTTGCTCCGCTGGTCGTGTAATGCTAACCTTCAACAGAGGTAAAGACAACTTTACTTTGATTGGAGATGAATCAGATTGGAAGCGAACAGGTGTACAGTCAATGCACTGTACCGTTCTTGAAGCTAAAGAAATGGTGTCCGAGGTAATCGAAAGTTGGTCACCATCAAAGTTATTGGACGATAAGAAAGTTTGGTTTGGATAGTCAAAGCAATCCCGGGCAATATGCTCGGGATTTTTTGGTATAAAATATCAACTATGGTGTTTGATTTAAACAAGCTTCTCGAAATAGTTAAAGATCCTGACTTAAAAATTAAGATCAATGATCTCTATGGTGAAAATATCAGGCTAAAAGAGGAAAACTTTTCTCTAAAAAAGAAAATAGATAAGTTGGATGACACTACAAAAATTGAATCGCTGTTAGTTCATGAAGACAATCACTACTTTAAGGTTGATGGCGAGAAAAAAGAAGGACCCTATTGTACAAAATGTTGGGATTCTGAAAGGAAACTGTTAAGACTTCATATTGGAAATAAAAATGATGGTTTGCAATACTTTTCTTGTCCAAATTGTAAAACGTCAACAAATACTGGCACATACATTCCTACTAACAACTACGGTGGAGTTGAGTGGTAAATAGATACTTTTTATAGATAGAGAATATAATAGAGACATGAAAGTGATGTTTCTTGATGAGTCTGGAGATCACAGTCTTGAAAAGATTGATGCTTCTTATCCTATGTTTGTTTTGGCCGGGTGTATTTTTGATTATGAAACTTATTCCTCCGTTGACGAAATAACTGTAAATAATTTCAAAACCAAATACTGTTCTGGAAATGGAGTAATTCTAAGATCATACGATGTTAGAAAACAAAAGGGCGATTTTTCTTTTTTGGTGGACAAACATAAAAGAGATTTGTTTTATGAAGAGCTGAACGGACTTTTGAAATCATTAAATTTTACAGTTATTGCCGCAGCAATTGACAAAACTCAATTAAAGAAACAATATACCGATCCAGATAATCCATATCACCTTTGCCTTCGTTTTATTCTCGAAAGGGCAATCATGCACCTAGGAAAGTCTGGTGAGAAAATGGCTCTCAGAATTGAGTCAAGAGAAACTCATAACGATAAGAAGTTAGCTCAAGTTTATGAAGACTTTAGAAAGCAAGATCATTCCTACTTTACAGCGCAGGAAATTCAATCAAAAATTGTTGATTTATCCTTTAATCAAAAGACACAAAATATCGCTGGTATGCAAATTGCTGACCTTGTAGCTTATCCAATTGGAAGATGGGTTATTGATAGGCTGAAAGAAAATAAACCTTTCGAGGTTATTCAAACAAAATTTCGAAAGAATCCGAAAGGCAATGAATTTCTCAATTATAGACTTAAAATTTTCCCATAAAAAGAGGGGCCCAGGAAAGCCCTAGTCCCCCTTTTCTCTAATACCATTAGAGACTATATTATACCAATTGTCAATAGAGTACCATATATAACCCGAATATGTGCCTGCGAAGCAGGCACTTTGGCCGACAGGCCAATGCTGTCTCAAGTCTTAAATACCCACTGATAAAATAGTTTCCTAATCAGTGGGTATTTTATGGTGAGGAAGTGCAATTTATATAGATTGCTTCGTTATTTCATTCCTCGCAATGACGAATTTGACGAGCCATATATTGAGAGAGCTTCGCCACAATCACTGGATGTGAAGTTGTGGCGAATATATAGATGCGACAGCGATAGCTGGCGCTTGCTCGTAAGAGCAATCATCCCGACCGCAGTCGGGATACAATATTGGTAGCGCGCGCAAGTGGTTCTCCCACAAGGAGACTAGGTATTTCATACCGTCGCGCATT
>PFUC01000037.1 GCA_002789895.1 Candidatus Collierbacteria bacterium CG_4_9_14_3_um_filter_43_16 | reverse complement strand
GCTCATATAATTTCCTTATTTTTGATAATGCTTTTAACTATCTCCTACAACTGTAGGAGATTATTTACTTATTGTCAATGGTGAAGATGAAAGCGAAAAAGAAGCAGGTGCGAATGGGGTGAATGTAGGCCTGTCTACACTTAGCTGATCAGAACAATCTTTGTTTTGACACTTCTGCCCAATCCGACAAAGTGCACTAGTACCTTCATGAAAACTGGCAGCAATTTGACTCGGTTGAATTAAAGCCAAACCAATCATTACGGTAACACTGAATAGACTAAGACAAACACGCATCATATCAACTTTGTCTAAAGATACAGGTTGGGACAGCAGAAATGCGACTCTATTTTCAATAGGAGAGGTGGCAAAGTGAGGAATAACACCACCAGCATATTGTAGATTTAATGCCAATGATCCACACAAATGATCCCGAGTTTTTTGTTTGTTAATTACATACGAGTCGGCAGTTAATTCAAACTCTATTTTTAACTGTTGTGCCAAATATTCTATGATTGGAATGAAGAAAAACAAGGAACTAATCAGTCGGGAAATCAGAAGCCAGAATAAGTGACGGTTTTGAAGATGATAGAGTTCGTGCAATATTACCGCCTCCAGTTGTTTACGAGACGCTTTTTGAATAAGCGAAGTAGAAACAACAATGCAAGGCTGAAACAGTCCGATTGTGTAAGCAGTTGGTTTACCTTCAACAATTGAAATGGAAACATTTTGAAGATGTTGTTCTTGTATCACATCGGATAATTTTTCTGGAATCCTGTCTGCTTTCAGAAGTTTGCCACTCAATCGTTTGTGTGAAAGAATAAATCCGACGGCTTGTATAACGGTTAAACCGACACCAATAACCGTTATGAGCAAAATGAGAGACGACAGCACTCCGTCAGGATTAAAGTGAACGTGCTCACTGACATTTTTCAACACCTCGCCACAAACTGTAATAAAAAACTGAGGATGGAGGGTGGCTTTGGTCGCGATCAGATAAATTCCTAGGATGAGAGCCGAACTGGATAAAGCAACAAAAGATACTGGTAAAATATAAGTTCTTTTTTTCATTTATTTTGTAATTTTTTAATTAACTTCTGACGAGTCTCATCCGAAATACTATCCAGACCATCTACAAAAGCGATCAACGCATCTTCTCCAAACTGGCTCGTGAAGCCATCCATTGACTGGCTGACAATTGATTGCAAAACACTTTTTCTTTTTACCATCGGTTTGTAAACGTGAGTTTTCCCCTGAAGCGTTCGTTTAAGTAAATCCTTGTTAACCAATCGCGTCATGACGGTTTGGATGGTGTTATATGCAATCTCTTTGTCCTCATTAAGGCATTCTACAATGTCCCTGGCTGTGCAAGTTTTTTTCTGCCAAACGCACTTCATCACTTTCTGTTCTAATGGTCCTAAGGAGACGGTTTTCATACCTACAAGTGTAGGACTTTGCCGTTAATTATTCAATGGTAATTAAGACTTATTTTGTATATCATCACAAACTGACACAAAGTTTATTGCGAACTATTTTCCTCTTCACTAGACTGTAGCTATTAGGAAGTAAAGCCTAACGAAACAATCGGGGCTGTGACTTTTGAATATACGCCAGCTATGCGTGTGTTTAGAAGTTGCAGCCCTTTTTAGTTGGTTTCTTAAATAACCAAACCTGAAATAAAAATGAAAACACTTAATCAGAACATACATCCAGCTACTCTTCTCCCTATCGGAGCGATCACTGAAACTACAGCAGGTGCTACAGTCGATACATATCTCTCCGACCGACCAGCCTACGACTCCGGACTTATCGATATCGCCATAGGTGATTTGGGTGATCAAACTTCAACCAAAGTGAAAATTGAGGAGTCTGATGCGTCTGATTTTTCAAGCGGAGTGAGTGTAGCAAATGGCGGTGAAGAAATAACAGCATCAGCCGACACAGGCTACAAGATACAGATTGAACGCAAAAAAAGATATTTGCGAGCAGTGATAACCATTACTGCTGGATCAGCACCATCAGCAGAAGCAAGTGCCGCCAACCAACCAAATGAGGCACAAATGTGGGACAAGGTTGATTCTCTGTTCACTGTGGCCCGCAATACTTTTTTCCAAGGCAACTCAACTTTCCTGGAAGTTCTCGAAAGTTTGATCGCTACCCTGCAAGACATGAAGGAAAACGAAGTCCGCCCCCTAGGTGGTTTAGGAACTCCCTGTGTAGACAGTGGTAAAAGAAGTAAAATACTGAGGATGGGGTTACTGATAATTGGCAAAAGAATCAATGCCCATATGTTCTTTAAGAGATTGGAGCTGAAAGAAAAGATCTGGTGTGATATAGTCGCCCAGGCTAAAGTGGTTCGAGCCAATTACGGTCACCCGCTCACAATTCTTGTAAGATAGTATACTTTTAGATATGGTCAAAGTTGTGATGCTATTGATTCTGCTGGCTGTACTCACTTTGGGCATTATCTGGGTCTCCGAAAAATCTCCACCCAAGGACCCAACAGATGAGCTCCTGGTCTCCAATTCTCTCACATTCCCACAGCCGGAAACCTTGGGTGTCTCCACTATGCTTGCCACTAGATCCTCAAGCTGGAAACAATTTACTGACGATGGGATGGGCTTTAGGATTAAATATCCGGATGGCATTACAGCAAAAAAAGAAAACAGCGGCTCTCTCTCAATAGCCAAAGATAGATTGTCTATCATTATTTCCAGTGAAATACTATCGGGCAAGGATACGATTAATACTATTGCCGAGCAAGACATTGACCAAAAAATGAATAAACTGGGGGACAAGTTTAAGTTGCTAGAAACAATCTCCCCTGTATCTATCGGCTCGAACACCGGTGTTACCTACACTGCATCAGAAGACTCTAAAGAAATTACTTATTTTTATGTTCCGGTA
>PFUC01000056.1 GCA_002789895.1 Candidatus Collierbacteria bacterium CG_4_9_14_3_um_filter_43_16 | reverse complement strand
GGTCATCGACATATTTTAGAATTATATTTTGACCTTTTTGGAGCTTGTTGATTTTATTGTCGATTGTTTTAAGTTGTGCCTTGATGGGTTTTAGTTTCTGATCTAGTTTCACTTCAAGTTTTTGTTCAAGCTTTTCTTCGAGAACATCTTCGACGACTCCACGGATCTGCATCAAATCATTTTGGGTCATAATTCATAATACAGCAGTTGAGGTAATTGTTATATATTTAAAGCATGGGTGGAACGGGAAAAACATTCGAAAAAGATGGGCAGACTTATGAAGTCAGATTTTTTGACTCAAACTCTTTTTTTGACTTGAGAGACTTGCGAGAGATAGTCCAGAGCCCCGGGGTGCAGTCGTGGATGACCAGCGTGCGGAACATGAGCCATAAACATTACGGAAAATGGATGAATGAGAAGGGGGAAGGGAACAACTTTTTGCTGGCGATTGCCGGAACCGACACTGATCGACTGGAGATTCAAAGAGTGCATGGATTTATTTACGTTTACCCGTCGGAACTGGTTCGTGGAGCGCTGGAAGTGAGCTATGCCAAGAGGCCCGGGGCACCGGGAGGGTTAATCGTGCCAGCTTTGCGAGAGGCCAGTTGGCTGGTACGCGAAAAAATGGGAATAGTGGTCACTGTAGTGGCAGAGATTGAAAGGGGGAATGTAGCCTCGATCGTAGCGATTGAAAGAGCGGGATTCGTCAAGACGAGAGATTTTGACAGGGAAGGTAACGCCATCTGGACCTTGGACTGGAGTAAATTAGCTATTGTCTTCGAAGGCAAAAAAATGCTATTCTGAATATATGGGTATAAAAGAACTGCTTGGATTAAAAAAGAAGAAAGTTGACGGGTTAGAGGTGAAACTACCTGACAGGGCGGAGATTGCCACGTCGAGTACTCCTCGCAATGACGTTGTGGGGGAGGCTTCTGTGGCGGGAAAAGACATAAAAACAGAGATTGCCGTGCCTGCCGTGCGGGTGCCAAAGATTCGAAAAAACATAAAAGTGAGGATCGATAAGGCGGCTTTGAAGAACTTAAATTTGGTGATAGTAGCTTTTTCTCATGTCGAGAGAGAGTTTTTCCCGACAAAAGATTCTTATGAAGCCGAGGTAGAAGTAGAGGAAAGGGCGGCCGAAGTGGTTGAAAGAGTGAAATCCCTTGGTATACCGGTAAAGGCATTGACTGGAGATCAATATTTTCTGACGAACTTGTTGGTGGATAAGCCGGATGTGGTCATTAACCTAGTTGACACTTTAAGAGGTAAAGACAAATTGCAGACATCGGTCCCGGCCGCTTTGGAGCTTTCCAATGTTTTGTACACCGGTGCGGGCATGGAGGGGCTGGTAATCGGGAACAATCGCAACCTGACGAAGAGACTCTTGATGGCCTATGGAATTCCAACACCCGCTTTTCAGTTTATCCGCCGGGTGGGGACAGGAGTAAATGAAGATCTGGGTTTACCTCTGATCGTAAAACTAAACGAAAGCGGCGGCAGTGTCGGGATTGATAATAAGGCCGTGAAGGAAACGATTAAGGACGCCCAGAGGAAGGTGAACAACATGATCACGACTTACAAACTACCGGTGATTGTGGAGCAGTTTGTCGATGGGCCAGAGATTACGGTTGTCGTTTTTGATGATGGAACCAAGAAGAGAGTGTACATGGGGCAAAAAGTGTTCCGAAAGAAGCCGGACGGCAAACATTTCTTTACCAGTTTCGAGTCTTACGACGATGAGAGGGCATATACCTACAAACACGTAGAGGAACCACTGGCCACTAAGATTCAACAGTTGGCAGTGAGAGCCTTTACCGGATTACAGCACAAAGATTATGCTAAATTTGATGTCCGGGTAGATGATGACACGAATATTCCATATTTTACTGACTCAAACCCGAACACGGCCTTTGGACCAGACATGGGGCTTCCCATGACCGAAGTTTTGGCTATGCACGGTGTGAGCTTCGATGAAGTGCTGGCGGCGCTTCTTAGTAAGTACGCCAGACGGCTGGGGTAAGCTGAGGAAAGTGACACAGTGTCACGGTGACACGTGAGTATGGAGTAAAATAGGGTATGAGGAATTTTTCCAGAGAAAAACAACTGACAGGGGCATACTGTGGACCGGCAGTTTTTCAGATGCTAGTTTCGGTATTTGGCTTAGAAATGGATCAAGAAGCCCTGGTGGATGCCTGTATGGCAAGGGAAACTGTGCAAAAGCTGGGTATCCCCTTGACTGACTTGGCTAAAGGGCTTAGAAAGCTTTATCCTGATTTGGAAGTTTGGGGAAAATACAATGCTGAAATTGGCGATATTCAAAAGTTGTTGGCAAAAGGTTATTTGGTGGGGATTGATTGGCAAGGGATCTTTAACTCGGACGAGTATGGAGATGAAATTTGGAACTCCAATGACAGACTAAAGTTATGGTGGAAAAGGTTGACCAATGAACCTATTGCTGTTGGTGAACAGGGGCATTATTGTGTGGCTTTCGAAGTCAATAAGAAAAAAGGGTATTTGAGGTTTGCCGATCCTTATGGCCATTACGCCGGTAAAGACCGTTTTGTAGCCATTTGGGAGTTTGAGGAACGTTGGTGGGATGACAGAATTGATAGAGGTAGAAACAGAAAAGGAACTTATGTTTATGAGAATCGACTAATTTTTATCGTTACTCAAAAAGGTGACCGAAAGCCGGCCGAGCTAGGGATGGTGGAGGTTTAGGCGATAGCCGATTCGATATGAGTGATACGAACTTCGTGGTTTTCAACTTTTTGACTAACAACAGTTTGTTCTTCATCTGTCCTTTTGACAATACCGTAGATTTTATCTAACAGTTCGAAGTTATTGTCCATTTTTTCGTTAAACTCATCTTTGGTAACGAACACATCTAGGGCATCTTGTTTGGTTAGAAAAACTCTGAAGAGCTCGTGATTATTTTCACTTATTGCTTGTTTGACATCGTCCTTGGTAGCTAAATTGGACTCTTTAATGATCGTCTTGACATCGTCCTTGGTAGCTAAATTGGACTCTTTAATGATCGTCTTGACATCGTCCTTGGTAGCTAAATTGTTTGATTTGATGGCTTTACCGACTGCTTTTATAATTATTTCTTCAAGATTTTTGGTATCGGTTGTCATTGGCATATATCTATTAAACCACAAAAGTAACAAGGGAAGATAGTTTGTACTTGGGTAAAAAAGAGCCCCGCGTTGCGGGACTCGAGGCGAAAAGTTGATATTATTTGTGCTGACCACAGCTCTTGCACCACGAACCCGTGAAGTTAAAAGTCATACATTTACTGCAAATCCAAAGCGCTCGAATTTTCTTAGGGGAATTCCATAATTGCTCATTAAGTGGAGTGGGGTTGGAGATTAGGCGCGTTCAACAGACAGGTTAAATTCTGAAGCGAAGAGGGGGCTGTTGGTGGGTACGCCTTTGGTGCCGATAATGATAACTGCACCGGTGTTCTCATAGCCATCAATCCCGTAGATCTGGATGTAGACGACCTCAGTCGGATAGACGCGGCGGTGAGTATC
>PFUC01000039.1 GCA_002789895.1 Candidatus Collierbacteria bacterium CG_4_9_14_3_um_filter_43_16 | reverse complement strand
CGAGTCACCTTTGACTTGAAGCACGAAAGCTCTTTTCTTGCCCGAAACCATTGATGACGACACCCTCATGGTGGCGTTAGGATCAGTAAGCGGTTCAATTGGCCTACCGGCTGCAATATAACCCAATATGGGGAGTTCTAGGGATGCCAGCTCAACACTAGGCCTGTCCACCACCTCAATCCCACGGATAACCCCGTCAAACTTCCTGATGATTCCTTTCTTTTCTAATGCCTGAAGATGCTCGTGAATGGTAGCCAAAGAAGATACTCCGATAGCGTGAGCTATTTCAGAAAGGGTGGGTGAGTAACCGTTCTTCTGAATAAACTGAGAAATAAACTCCACGATCTGTCTTTGTCTTTTGTATAGTGTTACGGCCATGGATTCATTATTACCAAACAATACCCAAATGTCAACCTGCCTGCCAGCAGGCAGGCTAATAAGACCCAAAACCTAAATAAGCAATATTAAATGTAAAATATCCTTATGGACTTTCAGCTAGAATCTACTTATCTCCCGACCGGAGACCAGCCGAATGCTATCGAGAAGCTAGCTATCTCTATAGATCAGCAAAACCCGCACCAGACCTTAGTGGGAGTTACCGGTAGTGGCAAAACGTACACGATAGCTAACGTTATCCAAAAAACGCAGCTTCCAACGCTAGTCATGTGCCACAACAAAACTCTGGCTTCTCAGCTCTATCAGGAATTCCGTGATTTCTTCCCTCACAACGCCGTCAGTTATTTTGTTTCTTACTACGATTATTACCAACCCGAAGCTTACATCCCTCAGACAGATACCTACATCGAAAAAAAAGCAGATATCAACCCGGAGATAGATAAATTCCGCTTAACTACGACCGCCAACCTTCTTACCCGTCCCGACACGATTGTCGTCGCTTCAGTTTCCTGTATTTACAATATCGGTTCACCTCTTGACCAAGAAAAGAACCTGTTACCTCTGGCCAAAGGACAGATAATCTCTCGCGATACCGTTCTTATGCGCCTATCAGACCTCCAATACACCAGAACCAACTCGGAACTGACTCGAGGCATGTACCGAGCTGTCGGCAGTACCGTTCAGCTCTTTCCCTCTTACAAAGATGTCATTATTTCCATGAATTTCGGTGGAAGCGCGCTGGAAAATATTGAGATTCTCGATCCGATGAACTTCACCCGGATCGCCGACAAAGACCTGGACAATACCGGCTTTCTCACCATTCATCCCGCCAAATTATTTATAACTGACCCCAAAACTCAAGGGGACGCCATTGCTAACATAAGAAAAGATTTGGAAACTCAGGTCAGGGTCTTTAAAGATGCCGGCAAGATTATCGATGCATACAGACTGGAACAGAAAGTAAACTACGATCTTTCCATGCTCGAGGAAGTTGGTTACATTTCCGGTATTGAGAACTACTCCAGGTATTTTGACGGTCGTCTCCCGGGAGAGGCACCATATTCACTTTTTGAATATTTTCACTACAATGCGAAAAAGTTTAACAAACCGGGTTTCCTCACTGTTATTGACGAGTCGCATATTTCATTGCCACAGATCCGGGGTATGTATAACGGAGACCAGGCCAGAAAAGAAAATCTAATTAATTATGGTTTTCGTTTACCAAGTGCCAAAGACAACCGTCCGCTGACCTATACCGAATGGCAATCCCGTACCCCCATCAAGCTTTATGTTTCCGCTACTCCTACCGAACACGAGATGTCACTTTCTAGTGGCAGCAAGATTCCTACGATTGCAGAACAACTTATCCGCCCCACTGGTTTATTAGATCCAGAAGTTGAAGTACGTCCAACGGTTGGCCAGATCGATGACCTAACCAAAGAGGTGATTAAACGCAAAGAAAAAGGCGAGAGGACTTTGATTCTAACTATGACAAAAAGAATGGCGGAAGATTTGTCTGATCATCTCAAAGAAAAGTACGGACTAAAAGTGGAATATCTTCACTCCGATATCCACACCATAGACAGAGCAGACATCCTTGAAAAACTTCGTTTAGGAGACTTCGACTGCTTGGTGGGCATTAATCTTCTTCGTGAAGGTCTGGATCTACCGGAAGTGTCTCTAGTCGCCATTCTTGATGCCGACAAAGAAGGCTTTTTGCGTACCCCCACGTCCCTTATCCAGACCATGGGTCGAGCCGCCCGTCATGTAAACGGTCATGTCATACTTTATGGAGACAAAATCTCTAACTCTATGAGGATAGCGATCGACGAGACACTCCGAAGACGCAAAATCCAGACTGACTACAACGATAAACATGGAATAACTCCGATCGGGATTAGTAAACCGATCCGCGAAAGAATGATGAAACGGAACGAAATAGCACCAGCTCCCAGGATAAAAGAGCTTGCCGAACATGGCTGGAAAGAAATCGAAGACGTCAATCCGGAAGCCCTAACTCCCCAGAAGAAAAAACTTTTGGTCGCGAAGCTAAAAAAACGAATGAATGAGGCCGCCAACTCCTGGAACTTCGAGCTCGCCGCCCGCTACCGCGACACCATCAAGAAACTCCAATAGTCCCTCCGTCATTGCGAGTTTCGGTATTCCGAACCGAAGCAATCTCACTCCATTGTGTCATTCCCGCGAATGCGGGAATCCATCAGATAACAATACTAGAATCTATCACTCGGGTCAGAACCCATACCGGGCGTTTCTGAGTTGTAATGGAAACATGTAGACCCAACCAATGCCCCCCTTTTTTCAGAATCAGTAGCTGAAATCCAAGTTGATTGTGGAATAAATCTCCCATCAAATGTAATAATTCCTTTTCCCGCCCCGGGCACCCCACGTGTCTTTTCTGGATGTTTCTTGACATATGCTTCACGCTTCTTTCTCAAAATAGTACCCACTAGCTCATTATCCGAGCCGTTTATAAACAGAGTATCTAAGAACTCATATGGCAACTCTTCAAAACTTCCTCCTAAATGTTCGTTCAGTTGCTGTGGAGTCATCTTTTCCATAATAGATACTTCAGTTAACAGATCTCTGCCTTCGTCTCGAATTTTTTGAGTGTAGTTCCCAAACCAACTCGGGATTGTCTCAGAATCAGTCGAAAGCGGAATTTCTTGATATTGAATTTCCATATCTGAATTATAAACATATAATCAAATTCATGGACGAAACAAAATTAGTCAGCAATACTTGGATTGAAAAGGGTGTGACTATGAAGTTTACCTGGTATCCCGGAGAAAATCTAG
>PFUC01000053.1 GCA_002789895.1 Candidatus Collierbacteria bacterium CG_4_9_14_3_um_filter_43_16 | reverse complement strand
CACATATGCCTATAGTTCCTGGATTACCGCACGACATCGCCATTGGTTCACTTTCGGGAGCTGTTGGTGCCACGGCTTGTTTGCTACTAACTTTATTTGAAACAAAATACGCCCCCACTGCCGCCCCAACCACCAAAAACAATGCCAAAATCCCCATAAGAATTTTAGGCACTTTACTCTTCGGTTTTTGTTCCGGCCATTGAGCTTCAGTAGGCGCTTCCGGCAAAGGAGTAGGAATGGTAGTCGTAGTAGTTGTCGTTACCACCGGTGCCGTCGGCTCAGGAATTATTGGATCAGTAGCTAATGGCTGGCTCGAGGGTTGATTCAAAGGATTTTGTGGGTCCATCTCTATGTTTTGTGGTCCATTAAACTAGGACCTGCTTTCACTATATCCATATTTATTGTCATCGTCAATGTCAACATGTTTATTTCATCCACTTTTTGGACATACTACCGATGTATAACAGGACTAGTCCGAGAATTGCGAATCCCAAGGTGGTGGTCAACCCTCCTGATGGTACCAAATTACCGGACTCGGTCGCTGGCATAGACGTTACCACTGTTGGAGATGGGGAAATACCTATTAATGGAGTCGGTGTAACTGTCGGTGTCGCCGAAGGAGTTGCGGTGAAGGCTGGCTGATCACTCAATAGAACCACGAATGTCCTGACAATTTTTTGGACTTGGTTGGCTGGGTCTGTAAACTCCACTGTCAGAGTGTGAGGTCCCAGCTCAAGCGGTTGAGGTGGAGTCCATTTCCAATTACCGTCCGTATCGGGCTGGACTACTTGCGTCATCTCTACCGAGTTCAGATTCAGCTTTAACACAGATCCTACCGGGGCTTTCCCGCTAAACTCCGGTTTGTCGGTGGCAATGATTTCTCCGTTCATAGCAGGATTCAATATCTTTACCGACGAAGTTGCCTCTAGTTGTTCCGAAGCCGTGAGTAGTTGTGCCGCTTCTAATTGGAATCCTTCACCGATTTGGGCACTTGGAGTTGCCTCCACCAAGTCTGTCAGTAGTTGGCTACTTTCGACAAAGCTCTGATTTTTCCCCAGAACAATATCTGGCACGGGTTTATCTTTACTGGTGTCTGTTAAGGCCGTTGCTGTTCCGGTATTTCCCGCTTGGACAAAAATTGACAATAGTGTCTTTTCCGGATCGTATGTTAAGACTTTTCCATCCTTGTCCCTTGAATTGGCAAGATTTAGCCTCCAAGTTCCATCTGTTTTGGTAATTGTCGACAGAGTTTGTCCTCCTTCGGCTTCGACAAAAACAATTCCTCCGTTAATCGGATCTCCGGTATCGCGGACTATTTTTCCAAAGATCAGATCTTCCGGAGGAGCAATCGCTTGTGCTACTGTCCGGACAGAAAAAGGCTTACTATTATCGTCATAAGCGCCCGACCCGGAAATAATCAAGAAGTAATAGGTGGTGCCCGGCGAAAGACCGGATACATTTACCGTATGATTGTTATAACTCTGGGAAGTACCGGAGATTTGATCCCGGACATCACCGGCAGGAGTAACTATTTTCACCGGATCCTCCGAATATTTAATCAACCCAGTCAAAGGAGTCTCTGTTGTCCAGCTTACACTAAACGTGGAAGCATTCAAGTTCGAAATTTTTAAATTTTTCGGACTTTCCGATGGACCAGCTTTAGACTCCAGTCCTTGCCTCATATTTACCAAGATCACTCCGGCCACCAGACCAGCAATGAGAATAAATATTCCCAGTATCGTTGGTATTCGTTTGGACATCAGTCCTTTTGTGGCCATTTTATAGTGGTGTATTTATCGGCGAGGACTCTGTTGCTAACGGGGGGGTGGTGGGTGACGGTGTCACCGATGGGATTATCACCAACCCATCAATATCAGCTTCAGTCACCAAAGTTCTTTGATCCAAATTTTTTATCACGGTTTCATCTATGGTGCCATCAATAGGCTTAATTATCTCGATCTGTTCTTGGGTTAACTGCGTTTTTGTCGAAGCGGAAAATATTTGAAATGCTAATATTCCCCCAACGATCGATAACCCCATGACACCTACCAATAATACATAAATAGAGAGTGTTTTTTTAGGGCGCATATTCTGACCTCCTTTCGTAGCGAAACACAAACACACCCCATCTAGGAGTACTGAAGACTTTGCAGCCGAAAAGACAGGGTTGTAGTCGAATGCAGGTTAGGATATGTGCCCTTAATTTCATGACTCAGAATAAAAATAAAAATAAATTAGGCAATTTGCTTTTATGGTCTTGATCTCCTTGTCCATCGTTGCTTCGGATGATAGGGTGATACTGTCAAGAACAGCCAGTCTATCCAGGTTTTCCATTTCTTTCAGAAATCCATCGACATTGGCAGGGTCTCCGGTTACTGTAAAAGAGACTCCTGTTTGAATAATATTGTTTTGGTTTTTTGATAGAATTTTTTGAAACGTGTCGCCCACCCCCTTTGTTGTTCCGAAGATCCTCACGCCGGGCATGTTCACTGTTTGCACCGCCAGTCCCCGCCTTCTGGCGATCAGCTCTATTCTTCCTGCCATGTCCCGATATGAGAACTCATTGGGAATCGCATTGTCGAATAAATGCAGTTTATTCTGGAATTTATCTATATCTGCTTGGGCTGAAAATACTTGAGCGATCTTGTTATCCGCCTTTTTATTTACTGAACTCAAATCCTCCACTTTTTTCTGCAAAGATGCCACATTGGCCAGCGTGGGACGAATAGCCGCAAAAATTAGCAAGGTTACGGTAAACACTGAAAGAATTACTTCCAGCGAGGCTTTAATCTCTGGTTTTTGGTAAACCAGACGTACTCTCTGGTAAAAAAGAGAATATTTTTCGTTGTCTATTAGTGCCATTATTGAAAAGTGGTTTGAATATTAAACTTTACTGTTCCGGTAGTTTGGTCAAAACTAGTTTCCTTCATTGACAGACGGGTTACTCCACGGAACTTCCTGAGACTACGAAGCAGTTGAGCAAACCCCAGCTCCGAATCTGATTCTCCGACCAAAGTCATACCTGTTTTGTCAATTGTTAGTTTTTCTAGTCTCACTCTAGCTGGCATAATCCGGCTCAGCTCGTCGTATCTTTCCTTGAAAGCCAAATTTCCCGTCAAATACCCATTTACCGGCGCTTGTTTTGCCAATATCGTCCTTATAGTTCTTTCGGTATCGGCGAAAGCTTGAATCTGAGCTTGTTTTTGATCGACCTCTTCTTTTAGGTCATTTACTTTCTTGTCGAAATAAAATCGGGAACCAAAAGCCAGTAACACGACAAACTCCGTCAGGACTACCAGTACTCTCCCAGAGGTCGTCGCCCATGTCAAAAACTTTCCCAAAGTTGAATAGCTATAGCTATCTTTAGGTAATAAGTCGATATGAGAAATACCTTGCTGGGTGGCCACACTTTCAGTATATCAAAGCGGGGGACTGAAAAATACTTCTCGTCTTAAGCGACAACCTTTTTGGAGAGTCTGGCCTTGATTCTATCAGCCTTTCCCTTTTTAATGACTCCTTTTTTGGCAGCACGGTCTACAGCCGAGAAAGCTTTACTAAGAGCAACTCCTGAGAGTAACTTCTTAAATTCGTCTACCGCCGACTTAGCCTTTGTTTTAGTGGATCTGTTGAATGCGGCCTTTTTTTTGTCGGCTCTGAGTTTCTTGATTGCGGATTTAGTTATAGGCATGCGCTTATTTTATCATGACCTTCTGCTTCTGGCGCATCTATGTTTCCTGAATTAAAATATCCTAGTGGTCAACCGAATAATTTCCAAGTCCCAAGAATTTTTGAATCGGAAAAGTAACAGCATCCTTTCTGCCGCCGTCATCATCGGTATTTCCTATCTGGGCTCCGCTCTTCTGGGGCTGATCCGAAACCATCTTCTCGCCGCCCGTTTCTTTGGGGGTATGGAAGCCGACCTTGATGTTTATTTCGCCGCCTTCGTCATCCCCGATACTGTTTTTCAACTACTGGTCGTCGGTGCCGTCTCCGCCGCTTTTATTCCTGTTTATCAAGAATACTGTAATAAATCAAACGAAGCAGCCAACAAACTTGCCAACACAGCCCTTACTTCCATCGGTTTCTTCCTTTTTATCTTCTCCGTCATTATCGTTGTTTTTGCCCGGCCTTTGGCTGGTCTGTTGGCTCATTTCCCTCCGGAGAAGCTTGACCTTATGGCTAACCTGATTCGTCTTATGTCTGTCGCCCAAATACTCTTTGCTGTCTCGGCCTTTCTCACCGGTGTCCTCCAATCCCAAAGACGTTTTTTGATTCCCGCCCTCGCTCCGCTTCTCTATAACGTCGGTACCATCACCGGTATCTATTTTCTTTCATCTCGCTATGGAATTTACTCGGCCGCCATCGGCGTCGTCTTTGGAGCCTTCCTTCACATGGCTATCCAGCTACCTACTGCCGGAGCTCTTGGCTACTGGCCAAAAATAAATTGGGATCCTCACCACCCCGGGGTGTTTTCGATGCTCAGGCTAATGCCACCCAGGGCATTGGCCTTGGGAATTGACCAAATTGAGCGCTGGGTGGCAGTTAACCTGGCATCTCTCCTGGCGGCTGGTTCAATTTCCATTTTTAATTTTGCCCGTCAGCTTTATGTTCTTCCCATTTCCCTCTTCGGGGTTTCTCTCAGTCAAGCCTCGTTCCCTACCCTCGCCCAGGAGGCCCTTTTGGACGACAAAACTAGATTCAAGGGCACCCTCAGCAAGTCCATCTTGCAAATCTTTTTCTTTGCTCTTCCGGCGAGTGTCCTTGTACTGGTTCTTCGGGTTCCTTTGGTTCGTCTCGCCTTCGGTGCCAAAAATTTTCCTTGGGAAGCCACTCTCCTTACCGGCAAAGCCCTAGCCTTTCTCAGTCTGGCTATCGCCCCACAAGCCGTCACCAATACTTTGACCAGGGCCCTCCACGCCCTTAAAGATACCAAAACACCATTAATCATCGGCTTTATCACAATGATAGTTTTTGTGGGTATGGCTTATCTATTAGGCTTTGTTACCGAGAGAGATGTCGCCGGTATTACCCTAGCCATGTCAATTGGTAATTTACTTGATTTCATCCTTTCCTATGTGGCTGTCCGTAGAAAGGTTGGGCCTTTGGGGATTTCGGTCAGAATGATCAAAATGATTTTTGTAAGTTTCTTTACCGGTTTTTCTCTTTGGGCGCCCATGCGGCTTCTAGACCAGCTTATCTTTGATACCACCAGAACTGTTCCTTTAATTACTCTCACTCTTGTTGTTAGTATGGTTGGTTTCTCCGTCTATCTCTTCTTTTGTTGGCTATTCGACATTGAGGAACTTCAGGATGTCTTAGACATCGTGAAAAAGATTGGTAATTGGCGTAAAATACTGGCCAGTAGTGACGAGGTTCTCGAAACCACTCCAAATAGTATTTAAGCTATGTCCAATTTGATAAGAAATTTTTCTATTATCGCTCACATCGATGCCGGTAAATCCACCTTGGCAGATCGTTTCTTGGAAATTACCGGTACGGTCCAGGCTGACAAAATTACCCCACAACTACTGGACAGTAATCCCATCGAAAGGGAACGGGGAATTACCATCAAACTGGCTCCAGTTTCGATGAATTATAAAGGACGCACCCTTAATCTGATTGACACTCCCGGCCACGTGGACTTTAACTATGAGGTTGAGCGGGCACTTCAGGCTTGCGAAGGCGCCATACTACTAATAGATGCCACTAAAGGAGTTCAGGCTCAAACCATCGCTAATCTCAGATTGGCCAAGAATCTAGGTCTTACCATTATTCCCGTGGTCAACAAAATCGACGCCCCTTTAGCCGACATTTCGGCCTCTATTCGTCAAGCCAAACAACTTCTTGGCCTGAACAATGACCCTCTGCTAATTTCCGCCAAAACAGGCGAGGGAGTCACTGAACTCCTAAATAAAATTATTTCCGACCTCCCCGGCCCCACGTCGTCATTGCGCGATTCGTACTCGAACCAAAGCAATCCATCCCCAACTTCTCCCTCCGTCATTGCGAGACCCGCCCCGGCGGGTCGTGGCAATCTCACTCCATCAGACGTCCCTCTCCACGCCCTCGTCTTCAACTCCACTTTCGATACCCATCTGGGAGTCATCGCCTTTGTCAAAATAATTTCCGGAGATTTAAAATTTGGTGACAAACTATCCTTTCTCAGCTCCGGTCAATCACTCACCGCCTCGGAAATCGGTATTTTTTCTCCGGGTCGAACTAAAAAAGAAGTTCTCACCATCGGCAACGTCGGCTACATTATCACCGGTCTGAAAGATATCAGGCATGTCCTCGTCGGTGACACTTTGTGTTTGACCAGCCAGATAAAATTAGTATCTCCGATACTGGGATTTAGGAAAATTCACCCGAACGTCTTTTTGGACTTTTACCCCGCCGACGGATCTCAATACCGCGACTTGGTTGATGCTTTAGAAAAGCTGAAACTAAACGATTCATCGCTTACCACCCAAGGCATCAACTCTCCCATTCTTGGTCAAGGTGTCAAGGTTGGTTTTCTAGGCATGCTCCACTCGGAGGTAGTTGGGGAAAGACTTGAAAGAGAGTTTGGTCTTCCCGTTATCTCAGTCTCTCCTTCCGTAGAGTACAAGGTTAAACTTCGTTCAGGTGAAGAAAAAATCTTTAGCTCCCCCTCCGACTTTCCCGATCCGGCCATTATTTCTCAGGGATTCGAACCCATGGCTGCGGTAAATATAGTTGTCACCTCTCCCTATGTTGGTGCAGTTATGGAACTATGCCAGGATCTTCGGGGAAATCTGGTTAACGTCTCGTATCTTGATGAGCTAGTAGAAATTGATTATTTTCTACCCCTGATCGAGGTAATTACTGCCCTTCATGATAGTCTCAAGAGTGTTTCTCAGGGTTTTGGCTCCATGAACTATGGATTAGCCGGCTGGCAGGAAGCTGAGCTCGTTAAACTCGATGTTTTGTTAAATCACGAACTTTTTGCTCCTATGAGTGTAATTACCGTTAAAGAAAAAGCCTATTACAAAGGCAAAAGAATATCCGAAAAACTCAAAGAGGCTATTCCGAGACAACAATTCGAAATTCCCATTCAGGTTGCTATCGGTGGTCAAATCGTGGCTCGCGAAACCATTAAGGCCTATCGCAAAGATGTCGATGCTAAGCTCCATGGTGGTGACTTCACCCGCAACCTCAAACTTCTTAATAAACAGAAAAAAGGTAAGGCCCGCATGAAGCAGTTTGGTCGTGTTTCCGTCCCCCAAGAGGCCTTCCTCGCCATCACCAAGTCCTAGCCACCTTCAACACCTTCAAGGACCGTCCTCGTAGGTCCAGTCATTGCGAAGAGTATAGCGACGTGGCAATCTCCCACCCAGGAAGGGGTTGGGGAAGGGTTAAAACTCCACTGTAAACATCGCAGCTGAGTTGGGAGTAAAAAACTCGGATGTTTTCCAGGTCGCTGAAGTTGTTGCCACATTCAGCGTCCGGCTACTACCCATAAACTCTGTTCTGGTGATCTTAAAGTTTCCTTTGGGCAGATTTTCAAAAGTCATAGGAACGGCCTCGGAGTGTAACCCTTTTGGGTCATAATTTACGACCATGATTTTCAAATTTCCCTTGTCATCAGTGGAGGCAATACTTTTTATCCACGAACCTTCTCCGGCCACACTTAACCTATATGGTCCCAGATTATTCAAAAACTGAAGGGCATGGTATCGCGGTTTTTTTTCGGGCGTTCCAAATTTTTCGTGAGTCAAAATTCCCCATCGGCCCCAATATTTTTCGGCTCCCGGTCCATCCTTAATTTCAAACAGGACAGCTCTGTCAATTGATCCCATCATGACGCGGGCCCCGGCAAGGGTGTGGATCGCCCCAAACTTCTCGTCGTAGCCGGGATCTACTTCACTATTATGCCCCCACTCAGTTACATAAAATTTAAGATTTACTAGCGCCGGAATATTCTCCGCCCATTTTCTGGCTTGTCGAGCATCTCTCTCGTACTGCTCCAGATCGTATGAATAGCGGTGCCAGCTTAGAAAATCCATTCTTAAGTCATTGGCCGCCACATACTTAATCAGTCTCTCTTCCCAATTTTGGTAAAGCCCGGTCGTAGCCGGCCCTCCGATTTCAAATGGATTTACATTCTGAGCTCTAGCCGCAGCCTTCGCCGAAGCAGAATACATTTCCAAATAATTTTTACCGCCATAAGTTTTGTATCCGCCGAACAAATCGGGTTCGTTCCAAACTTCATAAATTATCCCATCAATATTTTTCTGACTTCTTCCGCTGTAATGTTCTATGGTTGCCTGGACTACTTGTCCCCACTCGTTCCAATCTTTTGCCGGGGCTATCATGTCTCCGCTGGAGATGACGATCGGCATATACGACAGAGACAAGAATGGTTTTGCCCCTGTCGCCAAGATAACCTCAATCGCCTTATCAAGTCCGGTCCAATCATAAGTCAGGCGACCATCGGTTCTGGATACCACCTTAAAAGCATCATAAATATGATCAAGTCTGATGTACTCCGGGTTTAACTCTTTCACCTCTTCAACTACCGATGCCAGCATTTCCTTTGGTTCTTCTCCTCCTTGGTCCAAATTCCGCCACGGTTGAGGCAATTTTCCCAAAACTCCTTCGTAGTTAAACACTAAATTTGCCGGTACACCCGCCGCCTTCCCCACATACTGTACAGCCGTTGGTATAACCAACACGACAATTACGATCACAAAAAGCCCAAAAATCAAAGGGATTAACCCACTAATGGTTTCTTTTTTTTTGGCCACCAATTTACTTTACCTTATTTTGGGGCAACACATCAACTCTCTTGACTGCCGATTATCACTCATGTTATCATTCTGCTAATGGATCTTACCGACCGTCAAATTCATATCATCAAAACCATCGTCGAGGAGTTTACCCTGACCGCTGAGCCGGTCGGCTCGGTTTCTCTTGAGAACAAATATCGTCTGGGAGTGTCTCCAGCCACCCTCAGAAATGAAATGGCTGTTCTGGAAAACAAAGGGTTCCTATCGCAACCTCATGCTTCTTCCGGACGAGTTCCTACTCCCACGGCGATCAAGTTTTATGTCAATGAATTGATGAAAGAAAAGGATCTTTCCGTCGCCGAAGAGGTAAACGTCAAGTCACGTGTTTGGGACCATCGTTACAACAGAGATGATCTTATGCGTGAAGCCACCAAGGTTCTCGCCGAAAGAACCAAAGCTCTCTGTGTCGCCGCCACTGACGAAGGTCTCACTTATCATTCCGGCTATGCCAACTTGTTTAATTCAGTGGAATTTGAAAACCATCTGGATATCACCCGCGAAATTTTTTATCTCCTCGACCAGCAACAGCGTCTCATGGATATTTTCGGCAGAGCTTCGGGCAGTTCTCCAATTCACATTCTGGTCGGTGATGAAATCGGAGTCACTTTGTTACAGCCGGTTAGTTGGGTTTTTGCCGATATCCACATTGGTGACCGACGCGGTAGTCTTGGCATTATCGGTTCCAGTCGTCAGGAATATGATCGAAATATTCCCTTCGTCCGTTATGTTGCCAATTTAGTCAATCAAATTGCTCAAGAATGGTAAAAAAAACAAAAAACCCCACCATCAACAACCGTGACCACCTGGAAACACCGCAGGAGACACAGCTGGAAACTCTTAACCGATTAGTTATTTTACAAAAGAGGGTCGCTGAAATTCAGGATCAGTTTGAAGCTACCGAGGAAAAATACAAAAGAGTCTTGGCCGATTACCAAAATCAGGAGCGCCGTCACAACGAACAGCAGACAAATATCATCAAAATGGCTTCGGCTTCTCTGATCGAAAGACTTTTGTTAAATCTCGACTCGCTGGAAATGGCCCAATCTCATCTTAAAGATCACGGACTACAGATCGTCATTGATCAGTTCAGTGCTACCTTAAGTCAGGAAGGTCTTTCCGTCATTAAGTCCGACGGTCAAGACTTTGATCCACTATTAATGGACTGCACAGAAGTCGTTCCTGGGAAAAAAGATAAAGTAGTTAAAACTGTTTCTCCTGGATATTTTCTGTTTGACAAAGTACTTCGTCCTGCCAAAGTGAAAGTTGGTTCCGGCACCACTATACTACTAAATAAATAACATATCTTGTCATTCCCGACCCCCGCCTGCGGGAAGGTGATCGGGAATCTATACAAATAATACAATTTATACCACACCGTCATTGCGAGTCTCGTATTCGAGCCGAAGCAATCTCAAACAATTAACAAGTTTACAAATTAATTAAAAATCAAAAAAAACATGTCCAAAATAATCGGAATCGATCTTGGTACCACCAACTCAGCCGTTGCTGTCATGGAAGGTGGCACCGCCAAAATAATTCCCTCCGCCGAGGGGCGTAATACTTTTCCCTCCATCGTTGAACCTATCAAGGGCCTGGTTGGTGACGTCGCTAAACGCCAGATGGTCCTAAATTCTAGTAATACGGTTTTTTCGGTTAAAAGACTCATGGGTCAAAAGTTTACCGGTAAACAAGCCCAGAAAACCAAAGAAATAGCACCCTTCAAAATTGCTGACGGTAAAGATGGCATGGCCGTCATCAATCTCAGCGGTAAAACTTTTACTCCTCAGGAAATTTCCGCCAAGATTCTCCAAAAAGCCAAAGCCGACGCCGAAGCCTATTTAGGTCAGACCGTGACTGATGCGGTTATCACCGTCCCCGCTTATTTTGACGACTCACAGCGCCAAGCCACCAAACAAGCGGGCGAAATCGCTGGATTAAATGTCCAAAGAATAGTAAACGAACCCACTGCCGCGGCTCTCGCCTATGGTTTGGATAAAGGCAAAAATGAAACTATCGTTGTTTACGATTTGGGTGGTGGTACTTTTGATGTTTCCATCCTGGAACTTGGGGATGGAGTTTTTGAAGTTAAGTCTACCAATGGTGACACTTTCCTAGGTGGTGATGATTTTGACCGTAGGCTAATTGATTACATCGTATCCGAATTCAAAAAAGAGTCTGGTGTCGATCTTTCACTTGACAAACAAGCACTCCAGCGTATTAAAGACGCCGCCGAAAAAGCCAAAATAGAACTTTCCAGTGCTACCGAAACAGAAATCAACCAACCCTTTATTACTCAAAAAGATGGTCAGCCCCAGCACCTTACCATGAAGATTTCCAGGGCCAAGCTGGAAGAATTAGTTGATGATCTGATCCAAAAAACCATTGAACCCTGCAAGAAAGCTTTGGCTGATGCCAAGATCGAAAAATCTCAAATCGCCGAAGTTATTCTTGTCGGCGGTATGACTCGCATGCCCAAGGTTCAGCAAGTGGTTAAAGATTTCTTTGGCAAAGAACCAAATAAATCAGTGAATCCAGATGAGGCAGTGGCACTTGGTGCCGCCATCCAAGGCGGTGTCATTTCCGGAGATGTCAAAGACATACTTCTTCTCGATGTCACCCCTTTAACTTTAGGTATCGAAACCATGGGTGGCGTCATGACCCCTCTCATTGAGAGGAATACTACCGTTCCCAGTAGTAAGTCACAAATCTTCTCCACCGCTTCGGACAATCAGCCCCAAGTGGAAGTTCATATTCTTCAAGGAGAGCGACCCATGGCCGGAGATAATAAGACACTTGGTAGCTTTGTTCTCGATGGGATTCCGGCTGCTCCACGAGGTATTCCTCAAATTGAAGTTACTTTTGATATCGATGCCAACGGTATTCTGAATGTCTCCGCCAAAGATAAGGCGACCAGTAAAGAGCAAAAAATCACCATCAAAAACGCCACCAATCTTTCCGACGCTGAAGTAGAAAAGATGAAACAAGATGCTCAGAAATATGCCGAAGAAGATAAAAAGAAAAAAGACTTAGTCGATAAGCGGAATGAGGCCGATACTTTAATTATTCAAACTCGCAAAGTCCTCAAAGATGCAGGTGATAAGTTTGGAGCCGATGCTGCCAAAGAAATGACCGAATCTCTTGATGAACTTGAAAAAGAACTCAAAAACGATTCAGCCACTCTTGAATCCATCGATACCAAGCTCAAATCCTCCACCGAGCTAGTCCAAAAACACGCCGAAGCTCTCTACAAAGCCGCCGCCGAAAAAGACCAGCCCGCCGGGGAGGGCAAACCGGCCGGAGAAGCCAAAGCCGAAGATAACGCCACCGAAACCAAATCAGATACCAAGACCGCTGAGGAAGGCGAAGTGGTTGAGTAATCTTCTATGTCCACCACGAGAGATTTTTATGACGTTCTCGGAGTAAGCAAATCCGCCTCTGCCGCAGAGATTAAATCTGCTTATCGCAAACTGGCTCTCAAATGGCACCCGGATCGGAACAAAGAAGCCAATGCCCACGAAAAATTCAAAGAAATCAATGAAGCCTATGAGGTATTAAGTAGTCCGGAAAAGAAGTCCAAGTACGACCAATTCGGTCACGCCGCTTTTGGTGGCGGTACCGGTTTCAACCCGGGTGGAGGAGCTTCCGGCAATCCTTTTGCCGGCTACTACTCCTCCGGTGGCAACATTAATTTCGAAGATCTCTTTGGCGGTCAAGGAGGCTTCTCCGACCCCTTTGATATTTTCAGTGCTTTTTTCGGCGGTGGATCTCAAGGCGGTCGGCGTCAGGCCAAGCCCCACTACTCTATGAAGCTCGATTTTATGGAGGTAGTTAAGGGTACGGAAAAAACCATTGTTCACCAAGGGAAACAGTACACCGTCAAAGTACCCGCGGGGATCGATGAAGGTAATCGCATCCGTTATAACGAATTCGATGTCAGTTTTGAGATAAAACCCAGCAAGATTTTCAAGCGGGAAGGGAACGATGTCATCGTCAATCACGAAATTCCTTTCACTCTGGCCATTTTGGGCGGAGAAACCGAAGTCCCGACTCTGGATGGCGACCTGAAACTCCGGATCCGTGCCGGCACCCAGCCGGAGTCGGTGGTCCGTCTGACCGGCAAAGGTATCAAGCATCTTCAATCAAATAGACACGGAGATCTTTATATCCGTTACGTAATAACACTTCCTTCTCATCTCTCCGGCAGACAAAAAGACCTCCTCAAAAAATTCGAAGAGTCATAAAAAAGACCCGATTGCTTGGGTCCGGCTCAAACTATTTTATCCAACCAAGGTACTGCAAAGGTCGAAGAAGGCCCTTTCTAAGTTTGGGATCGGTGAAATTACCCTCTTTTCCGATTACCAATCTTGCAGCAACATCTCCGGCTTCTTCTTGTGTCCATACACCCGTTGCCCGCACAGCATCTTCGTGCACTACCCACCGAACTCTTTTCTTGCTTTTGATTGCAATTAGAAAGGTGTTAATAAGAAAGGAAATCAAACTATTGTCGTCAACATAGATCGTGTGAAACCACATATGCCAACCGGTGATATCCGGATCCAACGTCTTCGCATCCTTTCGTGTAATCACAGATCCTCCTTTAAAGAACAAAGTATGGCTTATTATATCAATATCTATGTAGGAATCATGAGCTCCACAATTTCTCTGATGATTCTTTTTTCTTCTCTGGTCATCATTCTTGGATGATGAGCTACCACTACTTTTCCCATTACCTTTCCCAATACTTCACGAAACTTTTTCCCCGTCACCGCTTCGGCGGCTTTTTCCCCCAAACACAAGACGATCTCCGGATCCGTTTTCTCAATTTGCTCCAAAATATTATCGGCACAAGTGGAAAACTCTTTGGAGTTCGGTTTTCTCTTTCCTCCGTCGAACAAACATTTCGCGGTATTGGTGATTATAGTTTGATCAAACCTATCCCCGATAATACTTTTAAGCACTATACCAGTTCTTGAACGGAACAACCCTACTTCATAATCTATCCCGATCGCCCGGAAATCCGAACACTCGAGCACCACCATGATGGTTTTTTTCTTCGCCTCACCTTCTATTCCCCAGTTCGGATGCTCCGCTCCGGGGCAACGTCGGCAGTCTCCGTCCTCGATTTTTTCATCTTTTTTCGGACTGTCTTGTTTCGATTTCCCTGATTACCTTCGGATAGCTTTTTATATCCGCCGGATCTATGCCGGTCAGATTTCCCATTTTAATTGTTAAATTGGGGTTTATAGCCATACATCCCAAAGCGAGACCGAGTCTGATTCTCTGCCACTCCTGTTCGACCCCCATCATTTTTGTGTCCCAGTCAATCACTACCTCTCGGCTATGTTTTATCTTTGATAACTCCGAATATATTTTCCATATGACGTTTAGTGGTTTCTCTCCATCAAGTTCCCTGAGAATTTCCAATCCGATCTGAGGTCCGGTTGGCTCTTTTTCATTGAAAACGGCTACCAATTTGAACTCCAGATCCAAAGCAAACGCCATCCCGAGATCAACCCTTGAACCCTCGGAGGGTTTACCCCCTGCATTCCACAAAATATCTACCCTGCCGTTTTCAATCGCGGCCTGGAGCATAAAATTAAGCTCGGCCATGACAATGTTGTATCCGGTCTCGTCCTGTTGAGGTGCGTCTTCAACCGGATTAAACAGCTTCACTCCCGCCAGTTTCAGCTTCTCGGCGTGATCGGTGATCACTCTTGCTTGTTCATCCGTCACGTTGCGGACCGGGGAAACCAAATAGACCAAAGTTTCTTTTTCCACGTCTCGTATTGTATCACAGGCAACCTGCGTTCTCCCGTAAGATAACCGAAGGTTGATCCTGTAGACTTGATTAAACAAAAAGGAAACTCCAGAATGGAG
>PFUC01000091.1 GCA_002789895.1 Candidatus Collierbacteria bacterium CG_4_9_14_3_um_filter_43_16 | reverse complement strand
GAAGGGGTTGAATAGTAGTTCTTCAAGAAGTGACGGAGATCGCAAAGGTAATTTTTGATGGATACGGTAGAGAGTCCAGCCTCCGATAGGAAGGAAGAAAAAAGTTGAAGTAGTTCGGCTTGATTGGGCAGGAACATGGATATTTAAAATTTCAGATTTTAAATTTTATATTTAACTTGCGGAAACGATTAATAAAAAGATAATGGGGAGAATGAAGATCATCCCGGCGGCGAGAAGTTCGGAGAGGAGGTGGATGGAGGGAGATTTACCCCTTCGGGTACCAGCGGGCCGCGTCGGAGTACCTCCTCGCAATGACGAATGAAGAAAATCTTGGTTGGAGAAGTCGGAAATTAGCATGTGTGTAAATAGTGTTGATAACTTTGTTTTAGGTTTGGATTAGACGATATTAGACGGTAATATACTGTCCATATACTAATATAATAAGTGATTGTGACTAAGTCAAGCGAGATAGGAAAATTGCGGGAATAAGATAATCAGGTTGCGGAGAAAGCGATATTTTATATTTTAGCCTAGGTAATTAACGCGGTCATCTGCGGAATAAATTATTATCACGCGGTTAATAAGGCTGATATCTTTTAATATCATGCGGAAATAGAAAACAGGCTTGTCTTTGTTGTGAAAACTTTATCTGATGTAGGATGATGGCTATTGCTAGAGAGTGAGATAGTTTATATCAGATTGTCCCGAGTAACTGTTTTGACTATGGCTTGGGGATAACGTACCTTGAATGCGGTATTAAGACGGCCTTGATGCCATTTGCATTCAACTCCGATTAACTCGTTCTCTAATTGAATGACTAAGTCAATTTCTGATCCTGCCTTGGTCCGCCAGTAATTTAGTTTGGCCTGAGGAGCGTGGTAATTCTGGGCTTTGACCGCTTCCATAACCACGAAGTTTTCAAATAACTGACCCACATCGTCACGGAGAGTAAGAGATGAGAATGACTGTATCAGAGCGTTACGTATACCGGTATCGTAAAAGTATATTTTGGGACGTTTGGTCAGTTCGTTCCGTTGACGAAGGCTGTAAGGGTACAAGCGATAAATAAGATAACTTTCTTCAAAAACATTGAGATAGTGCTTGACAGTCCGTGCATCAATTTGAAGACGGGTGGCTAGCTCCTCATAGGAGACCAACCCTCCAATCTGGTGGGCTAGTAAAGTGAGTAGGTTCAGCGCGATTTTTTTATCACTGATGAGGGATAAATCCAGTAAATCACGGAAGATAGTTCGCTCGATTAGATCCAGAAGATACTGACGAGGATCGGCATGATTGATGAGAGCTGGATACAAACCATAAAGCAAGACTCTTTCCCACATTTGGGCAGGATCATACGTGTGTATCGGAACAGTCGGGACATTCCTGCCACCGGTCAGGTGATCCCAAATGCGCCAATTTAAGGTTTCACCGGGGGCTTCCAACTGGGCCAGTAATTCACTTAATGTCAGAGGAAGTAACTCTAAGCTGGTGGCTCGGCCGGCCATGCTTTCGGTATGTTTATTTTTGATAGTTAATCCGGCTGATCCGGTAATAATGAGGTGGATGTTGGGAAAATTATCGTAAATTAGTTTACCGGCTCTGCCCGGGTCTGAGAGGTTTTGAACCTCGTCGAGAATGATGATGCCCTGGTCGGGCATTATTTGACGGTAAGCCACCAACGAGTAGCTATCAAACAAGGATCTCATTTGCTGATCGTCCATGGTGAAATAGATCGCTTGGGGAAAAAGCTGGTTTAGGAGATACGTTTTACCTACTTGACGAGGACCAGTGAGAACAATAGCCTCTTTCCTGGTGGCTAAGTGGTGTTTAATAGTATTGGTAAGATGACGAGAGTATGTCATAAAAGATTTAACTAAATATACATCGTAATGTTGTAAAAGTCAAATCTTGGGGTAGAGGTACTCCGAGAAGAGGTATTGGAGTGAGAAGTAAGCGTAGATGAAAATGGAATATGAGGGCGTGATGATAATTGCTGTAGTGCTGGTAGTTAGGGCGATAACCAGGGGGATGATTCTAGCTGTATAGATTCTTTTTCGGAGTCTTGTACGGTTATTCTGAGGCGTTGTGGGCCGAGGGCAGAGGCAGGAATATGCCATAAGCGAACCTCTAAGTAGATTATTTTTCCATGGTCGTCCGACAGCCGACATTTCGATAAATATATTAT
Organism: Candidatus Collierbacteria bacterium CG_4_9_14_3_um_filter_43_16; assembly: GCA_002789895.1. GTDB lineage: Bacteria > Patescibacteriota > Microgenomatia > UBA1400 > MFAQ01 > UBA10133. The sequence goes on along the minus strand of PFUC01000091.1, from coordinate 1,076 downwards.
CCGGAATTGGTGATCTTAAATCGTAAAATCCCTGCACGTCTGATACTGTGGATTGCCACGGATGGTCCAATTTATCGGGGATAAAGACATTGATAAAAGAAAAAGGAATTGTTTGATAGGTTTTTCTTCTTAAAAAGGGAAAGGCGAGTATGACTATGAACCTGAGGGCAAACCGTAAAGGTGTTGCTGTGCCAATGGAAGCCATCAGCAGATGAAGCGGAAGTCCAAAGACTATAAGGATTAAAAGCAGTAAATAAAAAGGATACATAGGTCTGATAGTAGTTACTTTTTTGGCCGGAGGAAGCATGGGGGCGGGAGGGGTGGCGGGAACATAGGAGGTAGGGGTAATGACGTTGAGTAGTTCAATGGGTGGAGAGATGGGAATAGACGGAAGGGTCAGTAAGAGGGAAACGGGGTAGGTGATAAAAAAGTCGGGAAAGATAGTGGAATTACCGGACGGATCGGTAGCAGAAATCTTGATAGTGTAAATTTGATTGGGCAAAAGATCGGAAAAATGAGTCTCCCAGTGACCGGATGAAATATTGCCGGTGAAAACCTGAATTTCACATTTCGGTATATTTTGTGGACATATCAATATTATTTGAAAATTTGAAAAAGATTCCACGTCACCTTTGATGATTGGATCCTTGGTGGTGACAGTCAGATAGCGATTTTCGACAGGAGGGATGGAGCCGGGTGTGGCCGTATTCCAGGATAAGGATTGCCGGTCTATCTTGGTGACGGAAATAAAAGGCGGAATGGAGTCAATATAAAAGTTTCTTGTTTCGGAGGCTGAAGAGATACCGTTCTCAGTAAAAGCGATAACACTCCAGGTGTGATAGCCCTGAGCAAGATCGGTTTTGAGCAAAAGATTGAAGATACCGGCTGAGGCGGAAGCAGTATAAAAATAATAATCCTGAGTGGTAAGAGAGTCACTAATGGAAGCTGCGAAGACGGCACCATCTAGAAAGAAATTATAATAACTTAGTGGGCTAAGAGCTGGAAGCGGGCTGGGACGGGACCAGGAAAAAACGGGGCGGGTGGTGTTTAGGGCGGCGTTGATGGCTGGTGTCAGA
>PFUC01000016.1 GCA_002789895.1 Candidatus Collierbacteria bacterium CG_4_9_14_3_um_filter_43_16 | reverse complement strand
TCAAGGAGATGTTCGGTTTGGCTTATCGTACCGACTTCGATCTCAGGAATCACATTGAGAAGTCCGGCGTCGATCTGCGCTATACCGATCCATATACTCAAGAAAAGTTTATACCTCACGTCATCGAACCAACTTTTGGCCTTTCCCGCCTCCTTACCATTATTCTCATGAATGCTTACTTCGAAGACTCCGGGAAAAACCGGGTGGTCATGAAGTTTCCCCAAGTCTTGGCTCCATACAAAGTGGCCGTTTTCCCCTTGGTTGGAAACAAAGAAGAGATAAGTGCCAAAGCCAAAGAAGTCTTTAATCTTCTCAAAGGTCAGGTAAACACTACCCTGGATGAAAGAGGCAACATCGGCAAACGTTACTTTACTCAAGACGAAATCGGCACTTTCTACTGTGTCACCATCGACTACCAAACACTCGAAGACAACACCGTGACCGTCAGAGACCGCGACACCATGACTCAGGAACGCATCGAGATCGACAAACTCCAGACATTTCTTGACAAATAAGCTCAACCAGTAGAGGTGGACACTGTTTCCCACCCAAAAAAAAGACCTGATATTGAATATTTTAAATAGTCGAGCAGTGTTACTGCTAAACATTCAAAATATGCAATCCTCAGGTCAACCTCCACTCAATGGTACTCACTTTAGAGTCCCGCCGAAACCCTAGCATGCACGTTGACCGTGTTTTATCATGTTGGTTCTTACCGGCTAAAAGCGCTTAATGGGAGCAGGTGGTTAACCTACATTGTCCCAAACATCCTTTCGAACGGCGTGCAGTGTACTGCTGCAACGAAGTTTGTACCAAAACTCCGCCTTTCTCTGTTCGTATCCGGCAATTGACTTGGCAGCTTCCCTTCCGCCTTAGTGTTGCCTTTAGACAAGATGTCATCCTTGTCGCCTTAAGGGACCCTTAAAAATACCTGAATCTACTTAAGTGGCTTTCCACACTCCTTACAGAAGTTTGCCCCAGTTTGGTTGTGAGTTTCACAGTTGGGACACTTCATTCCCTCAACCTCTCTGTCTTGACCCAGTCCTTGCTCGATCTTCGTCCAGTCGCAATCTTGACAAAATGCGACCCGCTGTCGAGCCTGTTTTACAATCAAAAGGCTGTGGTTCCCACAAGTTGGGCATTTGTCTACCACGACGACTTGCCCACAAGAGGGGCATTTCTCGTCAAAAACACTTCCAAGCGAGGCTCCGCATGAGGGGCATGGAACAGATACTACAGAACTAGCCATGTTAACTCCTTCTAAAAGAACAGATTTGTGCCTGAACAAGGTCAAACACATACGCGTATATTACCACAAAGTGTCCAAAGAGTCAAGGTTATAGGACATGTCTCCTACAAGTGGCTGCCTTCCTCCAAAAGAATCTTTCGTAACGAAATTTAGGTGAGCCCCAAATACTTCCGCATCCCTTCATAGAAAGTCATCACCGAATTTATGTCCACCCATTCATTTGCCGAGTGAATCTCACCCCCAAGCGGTTTATGCATCAATACCGGCGCTTTAGTTGAAGCAAAGTGTCGAGCATCGGAGGCACCATAGGTTTGCTTCACGGCTATCTTTTTACCAAATGTTTCCTCCATCACCCCAATATATTTTTTTACCTCCGGCTCATTGACATCGGTGAACGTCGGTAAACCGGTTGAAAGTTTTGATACTTCAACTTCCAGACCTAGTTCCTTGATCTTCCCTTCCACCACCGCAACAATATTATCTATCGAATCAGTCTCCGGATATCTAAAGTCTATTTTCATTTCGGCTTCAGGACACACTTGATTGGTAGAAGTTCCACCATTAATAGTTCCAAAGTTCATGGTTGTCTTCCAGCTCTCGGTTAGATTGTTTTCTCCATAAATTTTCAGTAATTCGGAACCCAACTTCAAGAGAGGATCAATCGCATTCTTTCCCAACCACGGCCTTGAAGCGTGAGCCGGTTTTCCTTTGGCCACTAGCTTTAGTTGGCAGACTCCTTTCGCTTTATCTACAAAGTTAAGATCTTCACCCCCGTCGGGAACAATTAAAATTTTTGGCGAGAAACCTCTCTCTGCTACGACCCTTGCTCCTTCCAATCCCCCAATCTCCTCATCTGTGGTAATCATTAGACAAAAGTCTACTCCTTTTTCTTTTGATTCATTCAACAGAGCGATACCCAACGGAATTGAAAACTTCATGTCACAAGTACCTCGACCGATGGCTTTTCCGTCTTCAATCTTCATTTCAAATTGATCATCTCTTCCGGCCACTACATCCGCATGTACCATATAACAGTATTGAGGTGAGTCACTTTTCCTCACCGAAGCTATCATCACTTCAGCTTTGCCATTATAAATTCTCTGAACATCAACACCCTCCCCAATTAGTCTCTGGACATACTCCAAAGCTTTCGCATTCTCACCAACGTCACCCGACAACGTCTTCATCGCCACCAGGTCCCTCAATTGTATTATTAGGTCTTCTTTAGTCATTTTGTTTAATTATTTTTATCGCGTCTTCCATAAATACTGTTTTTTGCTCCCCAGACTTCATGTTTTTTATCGACACTTTTTTTGCCTGAACTTCATCGGCACCGATAATCACTACAAAGGGTATCCCTTTTTTGTTTGCGTACTTCAATTGTTTTTCCATTTTCTCTACTGTGGAATACACCTCAGTGTTCACCCCGTCCGCTCGAAGTGATTGAGCTGCTTGCCAAGACGCATCTTGCTGGTTAGCAGAAAATATAGTAACTAAAACCCTTGTTTTTGTCTTGGGTGTCGGAATTAGTCCTAATTGATCAGCCGCTTCCACCGTTCTATCGAATCCAAAACCAATACCTGTTCCTGGAACTTTTATTCCCGTTAGCCTTTCCATCAAACCGTCGTACCTTTCACCGCCCCCGACAGAACCAGCTGTATAATCCTCAATCACTATTTCCCATATTGGCCCTTGAGAATAAGAAAATGAGCGAGCCAACGTGGGTTCAAATCGATAATATTCGTTATTAAAACCTGACTTCTCAAGATACGTCATTATCGTCATTATTGTTTCGTCTGGTTTAATATTTTGCACTTGCTCGAGATACATATCGGCTTGAATTTTTCCAATCCCCTTATCCAGCATATCCTCAACTACTCCTTCCTTGCCAATCTTTTTGAGTTTGTCTATCGCCACGATAGCCTCGTAAGGTATACCCTTCATCAGATCTCGGCTGTTGAAAATCACCACTGGTTTTTTAAAACCTAAGGACAAATAAGTATCCAGGTTTTCTGCCATCACCTCA
>PFUC01000057.1:6647-8441 GCA_002789895.1 Candidatus Collierbacteria bacterium CG_4_9_14_3_um_filter_43_16 | reverse complement strand
AAAGCAAGAGAACTAGTCTTCGAATGGAATACAGTCAGGAAACCCCGTACAATGCGGAGCGTAGCGGAGTCTGTGCGGGGAGGACGTCATTTATGCTATTTATGACTTCTTCTTTATTTTTGGTATGGATTGCTTCAGCTTGATTACAAGATTCGCAATGACGAATAAGAAAGCGAGGGGAAAAATAGCCAAGCCGATGAACTCAAGATATTGGGGAAGGTAGATGAGAGTGAGAGTTGTTGGTTCGGAGTTATTAGTTACTTGTGTGGGAACGAGCCAGGAGTTGTACCAGAAGTTGGAATCGTTGTGGGTTAGCTTAGTAAGTTTGAAATAGTTGAAGAATATTTTGGTAGTCAATAACCAGGCTGGGAGCTTGAGGTCTTTTGCGGATACTTGTACCGCCTGCCAATAGGGGGATTTGGTTTGGTGGAGGTTGAGAGAAGTTATTGGTTGTTGGTTCTCATTTTTTGGATGGGGGATGGTGACAGTGTAGAGAAACTCGGAGGGGTGGGCGGAGGATAGTTCTTGGTTGTTTGTTGTTGGTTCAGAGTTATTCGTGGTTGGTGGGGAGATGGAGATGGATTTGAGGAAGTTTAGGGGAACGGGGCGGATAGTGATTGATCTGAGAAGATTGGTAGTGATGCGGTTACCGATAGACTGGTTGAAGAGATGAAGAGTGTATCCGGTGGGTTCGTCCGGATTGGCAATTGGCTGGATGAGAGATTGAAAGACGTTGGTTTTGATCAGCCGTTCATGGATATCGCAACGGTAGGTGGATTGATTTTCGAGACAAACAGTTAGGGGGAGACCCTTTTGAAAATCGACGTTAAAAGATAGTAAATAGTTTAGAGAGTGGGGTAGGTGACGAAGATTTAAGTAGTCGCATTCAATAGCGTTTTGACTTTGGTAGAGAAAGCCGGCTTCCGAGATCAGCTTGACGGTTTTTCCCTGGTCGTATTGGTCGCAGTTGCGGTTTTCGGGGAAGAGGCCGTTGCTTTCCGGTATTTGTCTAATATCAAAGGCGGTGTCGGTAATAGGCAAAGAGATCTGCAGTTTGTCCGTCTTGTCATCAACGACGATTTCTTTACCGGGGATGTCTTTGATCTGACCGGTGGAAGAGAAAAGCTGTTGGTGGACGGAAACCTTGATGTCTTGGTAGACAATTTCCTGAACCGCTTTGGTGTCCAAGGCCTCCAAAATCAAGTTGACTTGTTGGAATTTGCCGGTCGAGTTGGCGAAGATCTGAGCCGGTTTTGGCTCCGATCTGGGCTCCAAGGGTTGGGGAATTTCCGAAGAACCAAAATCTTTATCGGAGATGTTGCCGTTCGCCGGCGTTAGAGTGGGTGAAGAGTAGATGAAAGAAAGAGAGATCAGTGAGCCGGTGGGTACGAACGGCAGAGGGGCGGAGAGACAGCCGACGACATCGGTGCCCAAAAGTGAAATACTGTCGGCAGTAACGATCTTTTCGATTTTATGGTTGGGTTTTTCGATGTAGCATTGGGTTGGATCGGCCACGGAAAAACTACTTTTTAGATCAATAAGGTTGGTGGCGGTGGCAGTATAAAGATTGACCGGGAAATGGCTATTGGTTGGGAGATAAGAGGTGGCAAGAGACATAAAATCATCGACATTCGGAATTTCGGCCGGAATTTGAATAGGCCAGAAACTATGATCGACCTGAAGAATGAAAGCGTCGGTCGGTCGGTCGAGGGGAATATTGACGATGGTGGCTTGTGTATCCAGATTTATTTGCCGATCGTCCAAGAAGAGAATCGGGCTGATCGGAGTAAGCCG
>PFUC01000057.1:4683-6611 GCA_002789895.1 Candidatus Collierbacteria bacterium CG_4_9_14_3_um_filter_43_16 | reverse complement strand
GTTATTGGGTGGGAGAGAGAGAGGAAGCCAGCTTTTTCGACCCAGTCTTGATTGGGACGGAGGGGGAGGGAGGAGAAGGGAGTTATTGGGTGGGAGTTATTAGTTATTGGGTGGGAGAGAGAGAGGAAGTTTTGAGTTGGTGTGGCAAGTTTGGTTTGGTATAAAAAGATTTGATCGTTGAAGACCTTATCAAGTGAGAATTTGGGTGAAGAAATGAGCAATTTTTCCAGAGTGGAATTGCCCAGGTCGGTTTTGCCGTCTGGAGAGATGACGTGTTTGTCCAAGAGGATCCAATTGATGGCATATTTATCGATGAGCCTTTCAAACCCGATTTGATTGCCGGAGAAGATGGCGGAAGAGATCTCTTCATAGTACCCCTCCGATGACCTATCCCAAACATCAAAGGCCCGGTCAAGAATGGGTTGTTTGATCCCGTACCAAAGGAAGCCCGAACCGCGATAGCCCCAGTCATAATAGTTCCATCCCCAGAAGGTGTACTGAGGGAAATTGGCAATGCGGGTAGCGGGGTCTTGGGTTTTTAGATAGGTAAAAAGTTCGGTGTATTCTGCCGGTAATTTGAGACGCATATTGGAATCAATGAGGTTGCCGGAGAAAGCCGGGGACATAAAAAGGATGAGGGAAAGTGACACAGTGAAGAGGGTGAGGGGATAAGTAAGATGGCTGTGCAGGAAAGTAAAAAGATCCAGGAGAAATACGGTACCGACGGCGAAGAAGCAAGCGTATGTGAAACTGAGCGGAGTCGAAAATTTGGTGAAAGGAGACCGGAAAAGTTCTCCCACAAGAGGAATGGTGGGGTTAATAAGAAATCCTCCGCCAATAAGAAAGAAGAAACCGATCATTAGGGCAGCAAACAAGCTTTTGGTCCAAGAGAATTTTTTGGTAAATGAATAGTAGACGCCGACAAGGATAAGTACAACAGAGAGATATCCAAGGATATTAATAAAAGGAATGGCCAGGTGGCTTCGCCAAACAGACAACATGTAATCAAACTTTCCTGCTCCGGAAAGATCCAGAAAATTGAAGAAAAAACCTTTGAGTAGAGATATGTCCAATAAATTTCCAAACTGCAGATTTCTGAAATATGTTTCCGGAGACGATATGAGATTAATTTTTGCCTGTTCGCCTGCGTGACCATTTGTAAAAACAAAAAAAACTACAGGGAGGAACCAAAAAAGATTCGGAGCCAATATGGAAATAAAGGACTTAGAGATCGAGACTAAAGATGTAATTTTATGTTTTGAAGAGAAAAAAGATTCGAAAAAGAAGGGGATAAGAGAAAAACACAGGACAACGAAAATGGTTTCAATGTAATAAGATGGCGCAGAGATAAATGACACAATAAAGATTGTTATGAGGTTACGGTATGTCGGATTTTCCAAATAGCCGGTGATAAATAAGAGCAACCAAGGAAAAGTTCCATAGAAGTAAGTGAAAGACTCAAATGGAGTAAAAAAAGTATGCATAGTGGCAAGGTTGAGAAGATAGAATAACCCACCCAGGAAAGAAGCTGATTGAGATGTCCTAGAGCCTAATTTATTTTTGAAGAGACGATAATATAAAAACAGATAGGTTCCAATTGGCCCGAGTACCAATGGAACAAAAGTAAATAGATACCGAATTGATGGAACGGGTATCTCGGGAACGAGAGAAAATAGATAGATGATCAATACACGGGGGAGATCGGCTGCATGGGCCATGCCGCCCAAAAGCCCGAGTGATTGGTATTCTTCCCAAACAGAAAAGAAAGCCCGCCGGAGATTGATCGACGGACCGAGTTCGGAAGATAAGTTGTCCCAGCCAATAAGAATCGTTCCCGGCTCGTAGTTTAAAAAAGCCAGGATCGAGGTGATGGCGGTAATCGCGAAGATAGGCCAAAAACGGCGGAAAAAACGCGGAAGGTGGCGGAT
>PFUC01000057.1:0-4578 GCA_002789895.1 Candidatus Collierbacteria bacterium CG_4_9_14_3_um_filter_43_16 | reverse complement strand
GGTGTCAATCGTAATCTATTGCAGAAAAATATATCGGAGAGATATCTAGATCTTCTGTGACAAAGTTCTGATACGAGTTGTGTCGTCTGTCTCCAAAGTTTGCAATAATTTCATCAGGATGAACCCAGCTTTGGGCGATCAAGCCAAGGTAATTTTGGAATGAGGAGTACTTATATTCTTCTAACTTACAAGGACTGTCTTTGAAGGTGGAAAGATCTAGAGGGTTGCGATGAATATATTTTGAGAGATGAATCCATTGATATTCATTTTCGATTTTGACCGCCTTGTATCTGCCCTGAAACAGGTGACCTATTCGTTTGTGACGCGTGTTGAAGTATCTGACGTATTTTGTTAAGACGGAACTCATAAAATAACTGATTGAATGATCATCGTTTTGTTTAATGAGTAGATGGAAATGATTGGGCATGAGGCAGAAGGCAAGTAAACAAACTGAGTCAGAGTAATTTTTTGGTTGTCTTGAGGGAGAGATCGAGTCTTCCTTCAAGGACAGTCCTTGAAGGTTGGGGGCGGTGAGGTAAATTTTGAGATATGAGAGAAAGGTTTTGTAATCTTGGTCGTCTTGAAAAATGGTTCGTTCTTCGACCCCACGATTATAAATATGATAATAAGCTCCGGCTTCATATTCCTTGATGGCATTTTTTGAAGGCATTAATTTATGATACTGCGTTTGAATATTATTGACCTTCAAGGACAGTCCTTGAAGGTCTTTGAAGGTGGGTTGTGTGGTGGGTCTGGTATATTGGAGGAATGGAAAATAAAATAAAGGTAGAGATAGAAATGGGGGGTATTGAAAATCTGGATGATGCTTTGCGGGTGGCGAGGCTGGTTTATCACCCGAACGAAGAGGAGGCCAAAAAATATCACAATAAAGATAACTGGAAAGGTAAGATCGAGAATGATGGGTTGCTGGTGGTAGGGAAAGCCGATGGACAGATAGTGGGATTTGTTCTGGCCTACAAAACGTCCGATGAAGTAATGCATGTCTGGAACGCCGGAGTGATCGCCAAGTACCGTAAATTGGGTATCTTCTCCAACATGTTTGAGGAGTTGGCTGTAAAGTGCAGACAAGAGGGGGTAAAGAAGATCACCTTGAATACGATCGAGACAAAGTTTCCCGAAATGTATAAGTATGTCATCAACAAAGGCTTTGTAGAGTACGAAAAAGAATGGATTGATGACTATCAAGGAGGAAAAGTGGAACAAAGCAAGTTCGAGATGAGTCTGGGGTAGATAAAATAAAGCCCCGCATGGCGGGGCTAGGGGTAACGGATAGTTATTTCTTGTGTTTGAGAAGCCGGCGGGCGTCGCGTTTCTTTTGCGTGTTGGTCCGAAGAGCCGGATCCTTGGCCACCTTGATCGGCTTGTTTTTTTTGATCTTGGGCTTGATGGCCTCCATTTGTTTGGACATCTTGACAAACATAGGATTGGGCCGCGAAGCGGTTGAAAGGCCTGAGAGTAAAAACAACAATCCTTTATTGAGGGGTAGAGTGCCCCACAACCAAGGCGCCGAAAAGGCAATGAAGCCGAGTCCTATGGCCAGCATGGTGAAAACCATCTGGACTTGCATCGAGGGGATGGTTTGAACTTTTTCCCTAATCCAAGGGGCCCGCCAAATGAGAATGGCGATTGTGACGACCGTGGGGATCAGGTTGATCCCGCTGTTCCGTCCGTCCGACTTAGGCCGACATGCCACGGAGGCGTTTGTAGAGAGGGTAGATGTATTTTGGGGGAAGTATAAGCACTGCGATGGTTTGGGCCAAGACTATAAGAAAAGACTTAAGGGATGGTACATATCCTTGGTTGATCAGACCATCTAATCGAGCACGCCAGATACGCCAGAAGGTAAACTTGGGCTTAACCAGGGAAATATTCGTGTCGTGCTCACGATAGTAGTGGGTAAAGTTCGGAAGGTTGGCGAACTTGCCGAAACGGGCGGCGGAAAAGAAGAGGCCGTAATCTTCGGCGGGAGAAAAGCGGGAGTTGCTGTAGAGAAAGTCCTTGGGGAGTTTGCCGCGATTGATCATAATCGTGGGCTGTTGCATGGGAACGGTTCGGAAAAGCATCTCGTATATATCATTATGGTCGAGAGGAAAGCTTTTGATACCGATTTTTTTACTGGGGCTGTTGATCAAATAACACTGACCTCCAACAATAATGACCTCGGGGTGTTTGTCGAGATATTTTTTTTGAAGTGCTAAACGATTCGGAGCCATAATATCATCTGCATCCATGCGGGCAATGTAGTTTGATGTGGCTTGGGAGACGGCAAAATTGAAGGTGGGGCTAACACCAGAATTAGCTTGGTTCTTGAAGATACGAACCCAAAGGTGTTTTTTGGCAAATTTGGAAATTATTTCCCAAGAATTATCGGTGGAACAGTCGTCAACGACTATAAGCTCGATAGGCTTGAGTGTTTGGGCTTCAATACTAGCCAGGCACTTATCGAGGTATTTTCCGGCATTGTAAACAGGCAGGCAAACGGACACTAAAGGAGTTTTCATTAAGAAAAATTATAGTCTCTTTCGTGATTGACGATACGATAATCACCGACGAAATAATGGTAGCGGATCTCTAAAAGCTCTTTGAAGGAGTTGATTGAGTCTCTGAATAGGTTGACTCTGGTATTTTTCTGATCTGCCCAGATAACAGCTTTTTCGACCATATAGAAGCCTAGTTTGCGGGCAAGAAAAATAATTTCTGAGTCGTAACCCCAGCGATTGATTTTGGCACGGCTGAAAATAGCCAGTTTGGCTTCTGACCTAAACATTTTGAAACCACAAGTAAAATCGGTGATATTCTTGACACTGAGAATAGACCTAGAAATGGCAGTAAATACCTTACCCATGTTTTCACGAATCCACGGTTGGTGAACAGTAACCGTAGAGTGTCCATTTTTTCTGGTACCAATGATCACATCTAGCTCAGCCTTCATAAAAGGTAAGAATTTTTCGATTTGAGAGATAGGGGTAGAGATGTCTGCATCCATGAGTAGGGTGTATTCGGAGCGGGAAGCTAGCATGCCTTTCCGAACAGCGTAGCCCTTACCTTGGTTCTTTTTGTAGGTAATGATGTGTTTGTGGAACTTGGTTTTGAAGGCTCTTAGTAGCTGTAGGGTATTATCTGTAGAACCATCGTTGACAAAGATAATCTCTTCGATCTTTATACCCTTTGGAGCACGGAAAGAGGATAGAGCGGAAAAGGCTCGATTGATTCTATTAGCTTCGTTGTAGACAGGTATAACAAAGGATACTTTGTGAGTCATGATAGCTTATAATATACCATGAAGAGGTTGAAATGTCAAACATCGGCAGGCTCGAGGTATCAAAAACGCCTCTTACTGTGTAAGAGGCGAAGACGAACGAGTTATTTGCAGAAAGCGGTAGCCTCGTGGAGGCTAATGGTGTCGCCAGGGTGGGCGGGCGGCTGTTCTACCCCGTTTAAGGAGTAGCTGACAGACTCGATGTGGTCCGGGACTGTCATGGTAATAGCTTCTGTCAGTGGTCCGATGTTCCAGGCACTGAAAGAGCCGTAATTTACCCAATTCCAGGAATTCTGGCTGGGCCAGTCGCAAAACGCATCGGCTGGGATAGTAGGCATCGGCTTGGACACGAAGGGAAGGTAGAGGGTGTAGACTGCCGGAGTAGCTTGGGAGCAAAAAGCGGAGGCGGTGTTTGCGCCCTCGACAAGCTCACCGGAATAAGCCTGGAAGCTAAGTCCGGAGCTCCGGACAAAATAGTCTACCCGCTCGATGTGGGCGGGGACAGTGAAGCTTATGGCTATGACACTGTCGTAAAACCAGTAGCTACTACCTTCTTCTCCCGGGACCCATTCCCAATCAGCCGTGGTGGGGGTCGCGCAGCCATTGTTAGACTGCGCTGAAACTTGACTGAATCCCATAAAAGAAGGAGCCAGAGCAAGTAAGATGAGCATGACTAAACAAAAAAAGGTGCGCTTCATTTTTGTCCTTTCTAAAAAATGCCCCTCACGAATGATCGAGAGGGGCGGGAGAATGGAGATGGTTATTTGGGTTGGGCTTCGACACCCGGGACATTGACCCAGGCGCCGATGGCGCCATCGCCGGCGAGTTCCCAGAAGGAATCGAGAAGCATCTCATCGAGACGTTTGGCGTCCACCATCTGGTACATACCATCGTGGGAGGTGGAGCCGCCATTGTCACACCAGAAGGTAGCCGCTCCCACCATGAGCTTGGTGGGGCCGCGGACCTGGTAGGTGAGGCCGGTAACGGGGAAGAAGATGTGGCCATAGACATTGGCGGGGACATCAATGAACCAGTAGTCGCCAGCGGCGATTTGATCTTCATTTTTGTCCAGGAATGAGAACGCATTGGGTACAACCTGGCCGTTGTTTTTCAACGCAGTGATGCTCGGGTCGAGGTCGACCGAATTGCAGGCGTCGAAGTAGGTGTGGCCGTCAAAAGATTCGACGGGAACGATCTGAACGGATCCTGGAGCCGATGGGCGGGGCGTGGAAGGAACGTACACCGCAGCGGGCGTGGGTTTCGCGGTAATGGCGGCGGTGATCTGGGCGAGGGTGCCG
>PFUC01000013.1 GCA_002789895.1 Candidatus Collierbacteria bacterium CG_4_9_14_3_um_filter_43_16 | reverse complement strand
AGGTTGGACTAATATATTTGCCGTTGTTCGCGATCGTGTTAATAGCCGTGATCATTTGTATCGGAGTGACGGCAATACCCTGGCCGAAGGAGTTGGTGGCCAAATCAATATCTCCATATTCTTTTTCGTCGCGGATAGTCCCAGCAACTTCCTCCTGAATTTGAATTCCGGTTTTACCACCAAAACCGTACTTCTTGAGATAATCGGAAAATTTGCCTGGCCCCAATTTGCGGGCGACAAAAACCATACCGGTGTTATCGGAGTGAACAATAACGTTGGTCATACTTGTTAATGGATAATATTTCTCGTCCCAGGTTTTGATAGAGTATTTACCGATGGTGATTGGACCTGAACAGATGTCGCATTGAGTTTCGGGAGTGATTAGTTTTTCGTTGATGGCGGCGGCCATAATTAACGGCTTAAATATTGATCCCGGCTCAAAAAGATCAGCGGTCATGGGACTTTTGTAAACACTTTTGTCGAACTCAGAAAATTTTCCGGGGTCGTAATTGGGATAGGCTGCCATAGCTCTGACCTTGCCGGTGTTGACTTCCATAACAATTACGTTACCCGCTGATGCGCCATAGCGGACTATACCTTCTTTTAACATATTTTCGACAAGGTATTGGATTTTTTTATCAACAGTCGTATTGATGGATTTACCTTCGACTGCATGAAGAAATTGATAGTTTCCAATTAGAATAGGATTTCCCACTCCATCCTTTTCGGTGCGAACCTTCCCCTCGCGTCCCTTGAGAAATCTGTCCAGGTAGCCTTCTATGCCAAAATATCCTTGTTCTTGACCAGCAGCGTCCTGACCTACAAAGCCTAATATTTGCGCAGCCATACTGGATTCTGGGTAAAAACGAACATATTCGTCTTCGAAACCTAGCCCGGCGATTTTTTGACTGTCGATTTTTTCTTTTTCTTCGCTACTCAAGTAGTGTTTAAGTGAGACCCAGTTTGAACTTAGAGATAAACGGTCGTGTAAATATTTTCGCAGATCACTTTCGGTACTGGCTTCTTGGCCCGGAGTGAGTGAGGAGAGCAACCGCTCTACCAAATCATTGCTGGAGATAGTAAGTTGGGGCTTGTAAATAAATAGATGATAAAGATTTTTGGTGCCAGCCAATATGCCGCCATCAGAGTCGAGAATGTCCCCTCTCTTCGCTTTTAGAATTGTGACCGTTTGATGCTGACGGTCGGACATTGCCTGAAGTTCCGGTCCGCGAAGAATCATCCAATAAAACAAACGGATAATAAGAATAGAAAAAACAATAGGAATTAGATAGATAATAACCTGAAGACGGTTATGCGTAATTCCTAATTTATTTAACATGAATTATCTGGAGGCAAAAGTAGAGGTGGCAGGAACAAAAACAATACCTTTTGACCTAATAAATCCACGATCTTCAGCCTGCCTTTCGAGACTTGAGAGGGTGGCGGATTCCTCTATCTTAACTGATAGTTTTTGATTCTCTTTTTCCAATTTTAGTGTCTCTGTTTCTGATTCACTCACGGCAAAACCCTGCGTCGATAAAATATTGGTCCCGACGAGATTGGTGGCGGCCAGGCCAAACAAGACGACACCCGAAAATATGAGGAGGGTTTTATAGCTAAATAATTTTTTTTGCGAGTCGTAATTTGGCACTTCTGGTACGTTGGCTGATTGATAATTCTTGAATCGAAGGTTCGATTGGTTTTTCGTTAATAGCGCTGATGATTCCTTTGGTTTCGGAATCATCGATAAAGTCTTTGACGAATTTGTCCTCCCCTGAGTGGAAACTAATAATCCCCACGAGACCATCTTTCTTGAGTAGGCCGGGTAGCTGAGGCAAGAGAAGCCGAATATTTTCTCTTTCTAGATTAACGGCCATGCGGAGAGCCATAAAGACTTTGGTGGCAGGGTGAATTCGTCCTTCTGTCCGAAATTTTTTGATCCGAGTAATTAGATCGCTAAGCTGTTTGGTGGTGATAATGGGAGCAATTTGTCTTTGTTTGGCAATGATGCGGGCAATCGGCTTGGCAAAAGGTTCATCGGCCATGGAGAACAGTTCGACCAGCTCCCCTTCATTCAGAACTGCTAAGAGGTCAGTGGCGGTCACCCCAATAGTTTGATCCAATCTCATGTCAAGTGGTTCGTTTCCCGAAAAGCTGAAACCCCGACCCTCGGAAAGAATCTGAAACTGGGAAGGACCGAGATCCGCAATAACGCCGTCAAAATCCGGTAATGAAAGTCTTTCGCTTATTTCGGTAACTTTGATGAAGTTACTCTGGATGATTATCCAGACAAAATCTTTGGGGACCCAGGCGTTTTCATCCATTCCGTCGATAATAATGGGTTGAAAATCTTTGATATATGTAGTGGCTCTTTTAATAGCCTCTCCATCAACATCGAATGAGACAACTCGACAACCAGACTTGAGAGCTTCCTCGGTATGTCCTCCATCTCCTAGAGTAAGATCTAAAAAAAGATAACCCGGCCTTAAACCGTAAAGTTTTTTTAGTTCGCCTTTGAAGGCGGAAATGTGTCTATCGATATTTTTTGTCATATGGCGAGTGAACTAAGGGCATCCCCTTCGTTTATTGTTTGCGCTATTAAGTTAAGGTGCTGGTGGTACGTTTCTTGGTCCCAGATTTCAATTCTGGTCAGGGACCCGGCGACGACCACCTGCTTTTTTAGATTGGCTTGGTTCCTTAGATATTCCGGTATGAGAGTTCTTCCTTGTCCGTCCAAGTTGAGATCGGCGGCTGACTGCACTAAGAGTCGTGTCAAATTTCGGGCTGCTTGATTGGTCAATGGTAGCGAGGCCAGCTTTTCGGAGAACTTCTGCCAATATGAGCTGGGGAAAAGAAATAGACATCCATCCAGACCCGAGGTGATGACTCCACCTGATGCTAGTCCTTCCCTGAAGGCTTGTGGAATAGCCAGGCGTCCTTTGGCTTCCAGCCGATGGTAGTAGAGTCCAGTAAACATAGTTCATAGGCAGGCTTTATGGTATTGTTTTTATATAAGATGATTCACCACTTGTCACCACTTTTCAGTATGATACACAATATATGACATGTCAAGGGGCTAATTAGCCTCAAAAATAGGTATGTAAAAAAAGATGTAAAAAGAAGCAAGCCGGCCTATAACTTGACTTTTGCGATCAATGGTGTATAGTTTAGCCGATTTAATCCCGCCTAAGGAGGAACCCATGCGCACATCTAAAAATAAAGTATTGTTTGTTTTGCTCGTCGTACTTCTCGCCTTTACGGCGTGCGCCCCGAAGGGCACGTGGCACGGCGCCTATTGTTCGGCAGACAAAACAGTCTGCCATGAAGTATCGGGCAGTGGGGAAGTTTGTGACGCGTGGAGAACTTTTGAGTTCAAAGGTGCCCAAACACCATTCATCCTGAACGGGTGTCACGTCACGAAGCCATGAACCATACATGATTAAGAAAAGACCGCCTAAAACAAGGCGGTCTTTTTAATGGCTAAAATCCAAACCCTAAAGA
>PFUC01000001.1:3577-6492 GCA_002789895.1 Candidatus Collierbacteria bacterium CG_4_9_14_3_um_filter_43_16 | reverse complement strand
AGTATTGAGTAATAGAATTGAAAGGGAAAAGCGATAACCCCTTAACTTGGTTTGCCGGTGAACATGTCGGCGATAATTTCTTCCAGGGGGACGTGAATAATGTCGATATCGTCTACGGGCAAATTTTCCATGATATCGGCAATTGTTTTTGATTGTCCGGACTTGGAGATTTCGATAGTATATGAGAGTGGTTTCTTATCGACGATTTTGCCGAATTTTTCGATTACTTTTGAGGTTACGGTTTCGGTCAAGACCAGGGTGAGATATTTTTTGTCTTGATAATTCCGAAGAAGTTTGGGCATGGAGTCGTCAAAAACAATCTGACCGTGATTGATGACTATGACCCGATCACTGACTTTTTCCACGTCGTCCATGTCATGACTGGTAAGTAGAAGAGTGATTCTCGATTCCCTCTGGATGTCTCTTAAAAATGATCTGATTCTTTGTTTGGAAATAATATCGAGGCCAATAGTGGGTTCGTCAAGAAAGAGAATTTCCGGATTGTGCAAGAGGGACGCAACCAACTCTAGCTTCATCCGTTCCCCGAGAGAAAGTTTGCGAACTTGTTTGTCTAAGAACTTTTCGACGTCGAGCATTTCGGTCAAACGGCCGACTCTTTCCAGAAAATCGTGGTCTGAAATACCATAGATTTTCTTGGCTAACTCAAAGTTCTGATTGGGGGTAAGGTCCCAAGCCAAACCGGAACGGTTCCCCATGACTAGACCGATTCTTTTCAGGTATTCATTCTTTCTATCGAAGGGAAAGAAACCGAGTACGTCTACCTTCCCAGATGTGGGATAAAGGAGGCCGGAGAGCATTTTCATGGTAGTTGTTTTGCCGGCTCCATTTGGTCCGAGTAAGGCGACCGACTCTCCCCTATCGATATAAAACGAAATATCATTTACCGCCGAAATGGCTTTGTATTTTGGAAAAAAAGCGTTCTTCCAAAAACTTTGTTTAATTTTTACCGAGTAATCTTTTTGTAGTCTGTCGATCTTTATTATTGGATGGTTCATGATGAAGCCGAAGTATAGTTTTTAATGGCGAAGTTCCACGCTAGTTTCCTAATGATTACCGCAATTAGAGCAATTATAAAGGCCCAGAGAAAAAGAAAACGAGAACTTGTTTTTCCTAGTACAGCAGAAGCAGTAAAGGCGGTGGATATTAGAACCGGGATAATGGTACCTAGTGCAAATTGAAGTGGTCGACTAAATCCTTCGAGGGGAATCATGATTCCGGAACCTGCTCCAATAAAACCTGCTAAATCAACAATATTTTCGCTTTCCCCTAGCCAAAAAACAGGCAAGGCAGCCAAAAATTCGAAGACGTGCAATGAAATTGCGCCAAAAATGAAGATGAATATTCCGTAAACGAGGTTGGTCGGGCTGATCGAGAGGGCAGGCCAATTTATCGAGAAAACTATGGCGAGAGTTGGAGGGAAAGCTTCTACAAAAAAACGAAAGCCTCCGATGTTTCTGGATGTGAGATAAAAAAGCGCCGGGACGGGCTTGGTGAGAACCATGTCCAGATGACCTTGATTGACGTCAACGGTGAGTTCATGGATATTGATCATGGATAAATACCAGTTGGTGAAATAGGTGAGCTGAGCAACGTAGAAATAGAGGAGCATGTCGTTGTGCGAATACCCTGCGATTTGTTTGGTGTTACCGAAAATAATATTGACAAAAAGAAGCATTGAAAGAGTGTAGGCGGTGGCGGAGATGACTCCGGCCCAGTTGTTTCCCGCATAGGCTACCTCTTTTCGAAAGGCAAACAGGCAACTGGCTTGCACAATTTCGAATCGTTGTTTGAGAATGCTTCTATATTCCGATAGCTTCATATTTTTTCATTGAATGATTCCATAAGGAAAAGGCCAATAAATTCAAAGTGATGCCCCAGAAAATACCGATACCTAAATCCAGCCCTACTCCGTTTAGAGCAAAAGCACTGCTGAGAGAGTTGGCCGGTAGGTAAACCATGCCGGGAAAAGGAGAAAAACGCAGGATTTCTTTGAGAGGTGACGGAAACATGTAAAGAGGAACCATAGCGCCCGTAAAGATGCGGATGAAGTTTTGAATTGAATTTCTAATTCCGAAAGCATCGGTAAAGTGCAAAAAAAGAGTACCTTCAAGAATGTTGTAGGCAAAAGAAATGGCCCAAGAGTTGATCAGAAATAGCAGAAAGAACAAGAGTGAGGTGGGAGTTTTTGGAGGCATGAGAGAGAGACCAACAGCGATATTGATAAGGGCGAGAACCAATCTCATGCCGTTTCTGCCCAGAGAAATTGCGTAAAGAGCAGGGATCAACTTTGTGGGTTTAATAATATAGTTGCTGATATGGCCCGACTTAATTTGATTTCCGATCAAACTACTCAGGGCTCCCCAATGGGACATGGTCAGATCGGCTACACCCATGGCGATTAAGAAATAAGCTGTAATTTGAGGGAGAGAAACCGAGATTCCGGAACTCTTGATATAAATCGACCAAAACAAAACAAGGAAGACAATCTCCACAATTCTTTTGAGAACAGTAGCGATGATTTCAAAAGGGTATGAAAAGAAGCGCAAAAAACTAAACCGGATGATATCAAAATAGACGGTCACTAAACGATGTTATCACAGCGGAATTAGCACATGTCAACCAGCATGGGGAGAACCTCGATGCAGGGTGTACCCCAACTGTGGTTTTTGAGGATGAATTCGTGAATTTTTTCAAGATTTATCTTGGTAGTTTTTAGATAATGATTGGATCTAGGTCGGACATACTAGTATTCTACAGTGAATATTCGGCTATAATTGCCTGATGAATTCAGGTTTGGTGGAAAGATCGATGTTTTTTCCACTCCAAGAGCATTATTATCGTGAGTCTGGAATCCAAAGTTATGATCTGGATGATGGATCAGAGATTGTCGGAGT
>PFUC01000001.1:0-3553 GCA_002789895.1 Candidatus Collierbacteria bacterium CG_4_9_14_3_um_filter_43_16 | reverse complement strand
CGATGCTCCCATCGTGGCCGGACCGGAGCTAGTTACTTGTGCGGGGATTGCATTTGATGATTTAGTAAATAATCGCGAGCTGATTGCCAAGAGGTTAGGCGAAATATTGGAGTATTCTACAACGAGAACCAAAACAACATTTATTGTAGGCACTCCCCTATTTGTAAATTCTGACAAGCCGAGAAACAGCGCCGTGTTGATTAAAAATGGAGAAATCGTGGATGTAACTAACAAAAGATCGGGAGCGTCTATAGAAGAAAATAATTGTTTTGATCTGGTGGCCGAGGAGGCTCCCCTGCTGTTACCGAGTACCAGGACAGCTTTATTGATTTGCGCGGACTTACCGACCGCGGCGCTGTTTGCTTATCCTAAGGATGATTCTTTTAATAGAACCCTGGAATTATCAAACAGACAGCACTTGGTGGGGAGACATGTGCAACTGATTCCACCACCTGCGACTAGCCTTTTGGTAATCGCTTGTTGGGGGGTGGGTGGATCTTGGGTTCAGGAAGGAAATGCTGACGAATACTATAGACTTCAGCTCAGAAATATTGTGTGGAGATTGTTGGAGATAACTAGCATAAAGGAGGTGGTCGTGGTTGATCGTGTGCCGATGAGTTTGACAGAAGAGCAAAGAAAAATTACTCCTCAAAAACCCTATAACGGAATATTAAAAAACCCTCTCGCGTGAGAGGGCTTATGTGACCAGGTATTTATGATTTAGGGCCTATTGCATGGGCGGTGTTGGCGTATGTGTCTGGGCCGTGCGCAATTGCAACATTGCCCGTGCGAAGTCGATATGCTTCAAATGCCTTATCATCATCATGTTTTTGTTTTAGATTTCGTAGACAGACGACGATAATGAAGATAGCGGTGATGGCGACCATGGTAAGGAGGATGATTAATCCCCAATTCCAGGAGAGTATGGGGGCTAGCCATACCGAGACTGTAGGCCAAAGGGTGATCAGCACTCCCATGATTACGACAATGATAAGTACCAGGATCAAGGCGTATTGAACCATTCCTTGACCTTTTTCGTGCTTTTTCATGTTTACCTCCGAGGGAATTTTTAAAAGATCTTGCCGTCTTGTATTATAATAGAGTGCTGGTTAATTGTCAAGGTTATGGGGTATCTGTGCGTCGCACAATAATTTGCTATCATTAGATATGGCAGATGAGTACTGGATTGCCACGGTTCAAGTACGAAACTCGCAATGACGATGTAGAAAATGGCAAAAAAACAGGTAAATGATTTGGGTCTGAGAGTCCTAATAAAGAGATATTTAAGCTTTATTGAAGTGGAGAAAAACTACTCCAAGTTCACTATAAGAAATTACTCCCACTATCTGGGGATGTTCCGCAAGTGGTTCGAGAAGCATTACGAACAGGAATATATTGAGAAGCTTACTAGCGAGATGGTCAGGAAATATCGTTTGTTTTTGGCTAGATACGAGACCAAAGAAGGCAGGAGACTCTCCCCTACTACACAAAGTTACTACGTCATCTCTCTTCGAGCATTTTTGAAGTATTGTGCCAAAAGAGGGGTAAAAACTTTATCGGCTGAAAAAGTGGATCTGCCCAAACCGGGTGAGCACCAGATCAAGTTTCTTGATCGAGAGCAGGTGGAAAGACTTCTCATGGCTCCGGACACATCTAACATCAGTGGACTAAGAGACAGGACTATATTAGAGGTATTGTTTAGTACCGGTTTGCGGGTGTCGGAGCTGGCAAAATTGGACATCGACAAGATTGACTTGAAGGAAAGAGAGTTTGGAATTTTGGGCAAGGGAAGGAGAATGAGACTAGTGTTTTTGTCGGAGCGAGCAACGCAGTGGCTAGGCAGGTATCTATCGGCAAGGACGGATCCCTTCCGAGCTCTGTGGGTGCGCATCCCTAAAAGTGGTGGTTGGAATCCAACCATGGGTAACGAAAAAGCCAGACTGTCGATTCGAGGAATCCAGAGAATTGTAGAAAAATATCGAAGGTCGGCGGGACTACCTATCAAAGTGAGTCCTCATGTGCTTCGTCATAGTTTTGCCACTACCCTACTCCAACAAGGAGCGGACCTACGCAGTGTGCAGGAGATGCTGGGTCACAAAAACGTAGCCACCACCCAGATCTACACTCACGTGACCAATCCCCAACTGAAGCAAATCCACGACAAATATTTAAAGTAATCAAAGTAGTTAGCCTACGAGGACCATCCTCGTAGGCGATATGGTATAAATAATTATGCCAGCTAAGAATGCTATTAAGGAATATGAGGCTGGTGGTTATTACCACATTTATAATCGTGGAGTTGAAAAGCGAATAATCTTCAAAGACGAAAAAGATTATAAAACATTCCTGGCTTATTTAGAATTATATTTAATACCACCTGTTTCGGGTGATTCTGACCTACAGGGATTATCTTTTAAGAAAAAGATTCCTCCATCTAGGGTTCTAAAAAATTATTTCGGCGAAATAACGCTGCTTTCCTATTGTTTAATGCCAAATCATTTTCATTTAATGATTAGACAAAATTCAGATCGAGGAATTGATAGTTTTATGAGATCATTAGCGACAAAATACGTTCGATATTTTAATACTCGGTATAAGAGAGTCGGACCTCTATTTCAAGGAATCTATAAGGCAGTACGTGTGATAGATGAATTTCAATTTACATATCTTTCAAAATATATTCACAGAAACCCCATTGATTTAATGACCTACAAGGATGGTCCTCGTAGGTTATCGGAGTATAAATATTCTTCGTATGGAAATTATTTGAGATTATTTAACCAACAATGGGTGAATACTGTTGAAATTCTGGGGTTATTTTCAGCTTTAAAAAGAGGTTATTCTTATCAGAATTTTGTCGAGGATAGTGAGCCTGACGACATAACAATAATTTCATCTCTTGTGATTGATATTGATTACCTACAAGTCACCTACAAGGATGGTCCTTGTAGGTGACTTGTAGGTGAGGGTAAGGGATTACCAGAATTTAGAAAACGAAGGAGGACTTTGGAGAATAGACTTAATGAAAGTGCAATGCTCAGAACGTGTTCGACGGTTGGAAGCGTGATGTTGGATGAGCCTGCAATATTGACAGTATCCGCGGGAACGAGTTCATCACCGAATAATGGTCTGATGGTCATAATTTTTTCTTGTCTGTTTTGGTTAGTCTTGACTATTGAGCTTCGAAGAGTTCAATTGATTCAACAAAAGCTGGACTGGTGGATGTTTTTGAAGAGAATGATCGAAGACCGGCGGTGGGTCCGGTCCTTAATCGTCCGCACATATTTATGACACGGCGGATTTGATTCTTTCTTCTCAGAAAGGCATTGAGAACGGTCCTGCCGCCGGCGCTAGTACCAACAAGGGAGATGTGACACCCCTGTTGTGAGAGAGTGTCAATTAATGTTAATAAACCTTCAAGTTTTGGTTGAAATTTTTTCCATCTTGCCAGCCGAAAGAAATGATTTTTGGAGTAAATCCGTGTTTTTGCCAATGATTTGATAAAAACTCAAACCCCCTACTATCGTCGCCAAAACCGGGAACAATGATGACA
>PFUC01000083.1 GCA_002789895.1 Candidatus Collierbacteria bacterium CG_4_9_14_3_um_filter_43_16 | reverse complement strand
TCTTAGCCTTGTTCTCCTGGGACTTGTTAAGGGTAAAACCAGTATCGAATCCTGTGTAGAGTTTGGTCTAGCCCGGAAGAAATGTAGTGTTATCTCGATCAATAACAGGTTGTGATATACTACGGGAAGTTATGATTGTTATCAATACACCGCAAGCATTTTGGTACCGCCGTTTTATGGCCTTAGTTGGCTTTTCTTGCGATGGAGTAATAACGGAATAACAAAGTAACAACCAGAAAGACTCCCCAAGAAGCCAGCTTTGGCTCCATGGGGAGTCTTTTTTGTGATCAAAAAGCCTATGGAAAAAACACCCAACACACCATTATTCGAAAAAGAAAAACTAATTCAAGCTGTATATGCCGAGAAGAAAGGGAGGGAAACTTATGGAGAGAATCCCTTTACTTGCTATGTAAATATTGATTCACCTGAACCTGACTTATCCCAAATTACGGCTACATTATTGGATGAGTTGAGCTCGAGACCACGGGAAGCTTTTTTATGGACGAAAGCGTGGGATAAATCAGTTGTAGGACTAAACCCCAAAGAGACTTTAGGGTGTCACCTGATGGAGGGGGTAGATACCAGGGGCAAGCTGTACGTGCCGGTGATGACAACGGCGGCGGCGGCTGTAGAACAAATGGTGAGTTTACTTCCCGAGGGAGATTTGGCAGTACTGGGAATCAACACTGAGGTCTTCACCGTTGATGCATTCCTGATCTGCTATTTGCATTTGATCAATGAACTGATATGGGACATAACGATAGCTGATTCCGGTGGCGGAAGACCGTCAGTTAGCCATTATAAACAAGCGGTGGAGTCTGTAGCAGAGAGAGGTTTTGTAACGGTGTTCATGACTGAAGATGAAATATTGGAAACAAAACTCCGTAACCCGCAAACGTCGCTCAGAATCTATGGAAGCATGGTTAATAAATATGTTCCCAAGATAATGGGAGCGGTTATCAAATAAAAATAACATGGAAAAATACATCGAAAAACTAAAACTATCGGCGAAGCCAGCAGAACTATCAGAGCTGACGGTAAATAAAGAAAATGAAACGCTTCAAGCGGAGAACCCGTTGGTGGTGTGCTGTATTACTTTGGGTAAAGAACCTCATTTGGGGCATCTATTCTTACTGGCAATAGCTGAGCAGACCAAGAGCGCTTTGGGTGGTGATTTGCCCGTGATACTCATAAATAACAATATGGGTCCGAGGGCGGCAGGAGCTGTGGTGAGCTTGGCTGAGGCCTGGGGATTGAATCTCGCTGAAGCGGTAGAACTAATGAGGGCCGGAACTTTTCCGGTGAGTGAGGTGGTGGAAAGATATAGAAAACGAAGTGAGGATGTTGCAAACATACGAACGGTCAATGAATTGATTAGGTCTAGCGGGGTGGATGTGTTTTCAGTTGTGGCTCAGGAAACAGAGCAGGCATTGAAACAAGCTGGTTTCGGAGTCGAGATAGCGTCCGAAGCTGAGTTACAGCTAGTATCTGGAGATAAGGTGCACAAACTAAATTCTATGTGGTCAGGGTCTGGTTTCTTACCTTTTGTTCAAGGAGGAAGAGTGGTGACAATACAAAAATCAGGAGAACTGACAGCAACAGGGGCTCTTTTCGTGGCAACACAAACACTGATAGACGCTACCATGGCAGACTTGGCTGTTCTTGTGGATGATAAGGCAGAGGTAGGGGACACGGCATTTGTGTTGTCGGAAAAAGAGGGACAAGAAAGGGGGGTGCAGATTTTTGGAGCGGGAGTAAGTTTTACTGGAAAGATAGCTAGTGGCACCAGGGGTGAAGCAATGACTATAAAGAAGATATTGGGGGAGTTTGGGAAACATAGACCGGCAGAGAAGCTGAAGCGGGCAACCGTCTATCTAACCCTGACAAAGCCGATGCTAAGAGAGGAAAATATGTTGTCCAAGCGTGGACATATCTTTGATTTTGTAAATAACGAGGAGGTTATTACGGCGTTGGTGGAGAGTGCCGATGCCTGTGACTTATTTGAAGAACAAATAGCCGAGGAAATGGAAAACTTAGCTACCAAAGTGGGTGAGAAAACGGTGGTGAAAAACAAAAAGACGCAAAAGTTCGCAAATCATCTCGCGCACAAAGCGACGGCACTGCGGACGGGGGAGCCGGCGAGAGTACTGGCAGAATCTAAAAGGGTGGTTGATGGGGTAAGGCAAAACTATTATTTCAATACACTGAAAGGCATGCTGAAGTTCATGACTGACTTGGATACAATATCAAAGGACGATTTTGTGCAGGTGGGCTTGATGATAGAGTGTTGTTTAACTAGACTAGGATTATGAATAATACATGTGTCTTTTGTCGGATACTGAAAGATCCAAAACACCTAGATCATGAGATTGTCTGGGAAGGTGAGAAGTATATGGCTATGAAAGTGATACACCCGGAAACGGAAGGGCACTTTATAGTTTTTCCGAAGCTACATGTCAGCGAGATGACCGACATGCCTGATCCTGGTGACTTTTTTAAGCTAGTGGTTTTCCTAGCGGAGAAGTTTACTAAAAAGTGGCAAGCCCCGGCTTATGTGCTGAAGTTGAATAATAATGTATACAAACTAGAGAACGACCCCATGCATGTAGGACATATTCACATGCATGTCATGCCAAGACATGTGGACGGTGTGTTGAGGAATCTATAAGATGTTATACCCTAAGTTCCGGATGGTGAAGTGGATTTGGTCCAGGGTGGTTTGGGAAGGGTCGAAGGTGATCCTCGTTTCGGATTTGGCGTAGTTGGTTTTGGCGATCACTCCGGGGAGATCTTCGAGGGCCAGATCGATGTTCACGGCACAGGAAGAGCAGTGGAGGCCGGAGAGGTGAAGAACCAGAGTTGTTAGTTCATGGTTATCAGTTGTTGGTTCGGATTTTGGTTTGAAGAAGTTAAACATAATGGTATTTTTATTGGTTCGAAGTCCGCCAAAAACCGTACTCCCGCGTACCTGTCTCGGGTAAGCCTCGTCCCGCGGTGCATACCTGGGATTTTGCAGGAATATTTCTCAACATGGACATGGTCCGTGCGGTTTGTTGGCTAGACTTCTGCACCATTTTATTTATAAATTAATTGACGACATTGAAGCGGCGAGTAATTTTTTGTCTAGAGTGAGTAGCGGAAGGTTTTTTTAAGTGCGAGAGATAGATAAGAAGCATCATAAAATGAAAGATCATATCTAAGAGATATATCCAGTGTGTCATGATAGTTTGGTGATAGGTACTGGATGGGAAAACCGAGAAAGTTGGAATAGATTTTGCCGGTTTTAATGATAGATCTGATTGAGTTTGTAAGAGTCTCGTCAGGAAGAATATAAGAAAGAATGGAGGATGAATCGACAATATACTGAGCTGGTTTATCTGCGGCCATATTCGACTAGCTCCTTGGTGTTTATGCCTTTAGTGTTCATTCCTTTGGTTAATTTTTTGATTTCCTTAAAAAGTTGAGCAGTGCTCTTTTTTTAGGTTTACTTTCTTTGTAGGTAGTGGCTATAGCATGGCGGATTAGCTCGCTAAAAAGGACATTTGTTCTTTGAGTTAACATATTACTTATAATGAAAATGTTACTTTATAGTTGTCAAGTCAGTTAATTATATTGAAGCGGCCGGTGTACATGCCCATGGAGCAGGAGAAGGCGAGTGGGCCTGTTCTTGTAGGAGTGAATTCGACAATAGTCTCTCCAGTGCTGGGAAGGAGCTTGGAAATATTTAATGCCGGAATGACGAAGGCTCTGGCACATGAAGAGACTCGATTGGTCACTATTTTGATTTTGGCCGGTATACTTTGTTTGAGTGTGATGTTTCTGGGAGAATAACCTGAGTCGAAGGCTGTGATAGTGGCGGTTTGAATGTTGTTACCAAGTACGGCCGTATTATTGTCAGTTGTGGAGGAGGTGCCTGTGGTGGCGGCTTCCCAGAAGTTTTGAATGGTGTAAGGAGATCCCATGAGACCAGCTCCTCCATTGATCGAAAATATAGACATACCGAACATGCCTGTGGCGGCGATGGTAGGGAAGTACTTCCGAAACCAACCTGCCCCTTGGTTTAAGAGAAAACCGAAAATGAGAAAAGTGGGTGAGGTGCCCAGAACGAAGGCAAACATGATGGCGGCGCCGTAAAGAGGATTACCTGTACCAATGGCAACAACTTCCATGGCCTGGGTAACTGCACAGGGAAGGAAAATGGTCATAAGACCCAGGAGAGCGGGCGCAAAAATGGAGTTGCTTTTTGATTCGTTCTTGGCTAATTTGGCCAGAAATTTGGGAGGGGTGATGACGAAATAACGGAAGAGTGGGTGCAGGTGTAACAGGTTACCGGCAATACCAAAGAGGTAGATGCCGATGAAAACTTCTAGCCAGCCACGGGTAACGGGTGAAAGGGAGATGGTGGTACCGAGTAATCCTAGAAAAAAACCGAGCAGAGTATGAACAAGGAGCTTAGAAGTGAGAAAAGAAACGACTGGGAGAAATTGGGTGGAGGTAGACCCGCCTGCCGGACGGGCAGGTTGTCGCGTCACTTCGTTCCTCGCAATGATGGCTTTTATTTTCTTTTTTGAACTAGCGAGAGTTGAGACTAACTTTTCTTCGCGTTTGGCTATGACAGAGGTCAATAATCCGCCTTGGAGGGCCAGGCAGGTGAGACCGCCGGTGGTGAGACCGGTGAGGAAAATGATAAACAAGTTTGTCGACTCCATGTTCCTCTATTTTAACTCAGAAAAACATATTAGGAAAGTCATGTCTAGTGGTTTTTGACATACTTGATGAACCGATAAAGAAGATAAGCAGCGACGACGGTAAAAAGAATATCCAGACCGGGGACACTTTGGACGAATGAGGTAATGTAAAGAGCTGTGTCCTGTATAGCCTTGGTGACACCATCTTCGGTGCCTTTCATGGAAAGTTTGCCGGAAAGAGTGAGGAAGATAAGGAGGATGCCCATGCCGGTGAAGATACCAAAAGAAATAAGGTTGGATACTGTAATCATATGTACTTTGCCGAGGAAGGTAACTTCTCTGACGGCTTTTCTAAAAATGGGTTTTTCCAGAATATTTCTTTTGTGAATGAAAAGACTAGCAAGATATAGAGGTGTGACCATACCCAGGACATAGAAGAATCCAACAAGGAGTGCTTGGAGCATAGTAGGGCTGATACTGGAGAGGGCAACGACGCCAATAAGCACTGGTGCACAGCACGCCGAGGTGATGCCCGATATGATGCCTAGGATATAGGTAGAGAGTGGATCGTCGGCTTGTTTGGTGAAATTAATGTTTGGCATGGGCAATTTGAAACCAATAAGAGCGGAAAAGCCAACAAAGATCAAAAATAGTCCGCCGATGATGTAGGTCTGATCATGGAGATTAAAAAATAATTGGGTTAAGGCGCGGGCGCCGAGGACAACAGGCATCATGACGGTGAAGATGCCCAGAGAATAAATAAAAGTCATGAGAAGGACGCGCTTCTTTTCCTTAAAAATGTTGGCGAAGTAGGCAGGAAGCAAAAAAGTAATACAGCAAGGCGCAAAGAGGGCGACCATGCCGGCGATGAAAGAAGCGAGAAGGGAGAGTTGGAATATTGTATCCATATTATTCTTTTATGACATTGGCGGTAAAATTAACTTCTAAATCCTGGAAATTTGGATTGTCCGTTTCCACGTAAATCGTTCGTGTTAGTTGGCCAATGTCTGTGTCATCTTTGTGAACCGCCGGATCGAAGGTTACATCAATTGTGGTTGTACTATAACCGTCCACTTCGGCTTGGACAGCTGTGGCTTTGGTACAACCACAAGAAGTAGAAACTCGTGTGATCTTTAGCGGGAGAGGTGAGTAGTTGGTCAGGGTAAAAGAAGTGGTGGAAATTTCGCCATAAACCACATCACCTAGAGACTGAGTGTCGGGAGTGAGGGAGACTGAAACATGGCTCTCCTTGTAGGCATCTGTACCGCCGTCCAGGTCGTAGACACTCGTGTATCCCAAAGCGGCGATTTCTTGACTGGCCTGAGCACTCATGCTTCCCGAGCGGCAGTAAACCAAAATGGGAGTGGATTTATCAGAGGGAAGATTGGAGAGGTTGTTTTGGATTTGATCGAAAGGGATAAAAGCGTCGGTACCGGGAATGTGGGTTTGTTCAGGTGTATGAACATCGAGAAGGAAAACATCGATGTTGCCGACTAGATTACCAAACTCGATGGGGGAAATCAGCTTGACCGAGTTAGTTTTTTTGATTTCTGCCGGTTCTTTCAGTTGGCCTGAGGTAAACCGATATGCGCCGAGGGTAAAAGCGATGAGGCCGATAGCGATGAGGAATTTTTTTGGATTCATTTTTTTACAACGTTGGCGGTGAGGATATAAGAAAGTGTGGGATTGTTTGCATCGTTTGAGGACATTGTAATAGTACGGCTGATGGGACCGGTGCCGTTTGGTCCGTGGAAAAGCGGGTCGAATTCGACGATAAGACTAGCTGATTCTCCCGGATTGATTTCGAATACGAAGGGTCCTTTGTCGTGCATACTAAATTTTGGTGAAGTAAGAGAGGCTGATTTTAACTGGGCTGTGGTGCAGGTGCATGAGGTTTTGACGTCGTAAAGCTTGAGAACTGAGGAGCCGTTGTTTTTGATCTCAAAATCTTTTATGGCCATACCTCCATTGATATCGATGTCTCCCCAATCATATTTGGTATCGGACGTAGTGAGTGAGACTTGGGTGTCTACCGGAACACTTACTGTACCGCCCGTCTTGCCTGCCAAAAAGATTGCGCCGAAGAGAATGATAACGGTAACGGCGATAATGCCGATGACGAAGGGATCAAGAGTACCCTTATTTGCTTGCTTGTTTTTGGTGTCGCAACAGTTCATTTTTTGGTTTGATCTAAGGTGATCGTTAATTTGGTTTCGAACTCTACCGGATCGTTGCTCATGATGGAGACAGTCCTGGTGACTGGTCCTTCGAGGTCGGGGTGGACAGATGGGTCGTAATAGACCCTGATGATGGCTTCATCACCTGGAGCGATACTTTCTTCCCAGCTTGGATCAGGATTTTCCTGGCCATGTCCAACCATGAAGAATCTGGGGCTTTCGGTATCTTTGTAGATTAAGCTAGCTGAAGTGCAGCCACAGGAAGATGAGAGATTGTCGATGACTAGATCCGTCTGGCCGTCGTTGTTGATGGTAAAGTCGGTGCTGACGATGCCCTTTGCTAAGGCTACTTCTCCTAAATCTTTTTTCACTTCTCCTACCGTAATCCTGGGAGAGTCGGCCGGGGCAGAAGCAAGGAGCTTTTCTTTGATGGAATTTTTTTGGGACTGCTCTGCCAGTCTATCCAGTCCAAATTCCTGGGCGGTAGCAAGAATGATATCCTCTAGGTTGGCGCCTGTAGCAGTTTTCTGGTCGATAAAATCGACCATCTGAGTCATGGCTCCACAGCACGGCTTCTCTTTTCTTAGAGGTTGACCGCAACAGGGACAGGTAAACATGGTGTAAACCTCGCTTGCCTCCACTGTGGGAACCGTTTGCCCAAAAGGAACTCTGTGTCGAAGTCCAAGGGATTGTAAACTTCTATTTATCGGGCCTGCCAGCAAAATGACTATCCCCAGAAGGGTAGTCATTTGCCAGATAAATTTTTTGAAATTAATTTTCATAATTTAGGCCCCGCAACCACCACCGCTTTGCTGGATTTCCGGAAGGCTTTGGATTTTTTGACGTGTTTGCTGATAACCTTGTGCGCTTGAATATTCTGCTCCGAGGACTTCTTGGGAGCTCACTTGATCCCATTTGATACCTTGCTCCTCGAAGTAAGTGGCTAGATCAAGATACGTGGTGGGGAACCAGTAGGAGTTGACCTTGAGGGCAACATGGTACATTTCCTGTTCGCTTACACCGTTCTTCGCCATTAGCTCCAATAATCCGAGCATGGCCATGCCGTGGTTGCAGTCCGGGAAATGGGTAGAGTTGCCACAGCAGGGTCGGAAGATACCCTTGGATACCTTGTCGACTAAGGCCTGCTGCTCCGAAGTGAGGACAACGTAGGCGTGTTTGCTGTAGTGATCCATACCTGTACCTCGGGCCAGTGTCCATCCACCAGTGGAAGCGAAATTACCTGCACCACCATATTCTTTGTCATTCATTTCACCTTTTTCTAAAATATCGTTTTTGTTGGCCAGACCAAATGCCCATAGAATGTCTAGTACGTATCGGCTGTTTTTTTCGGTGAGGACAATAGGTTGGTCGCTGTTTCCGGTGAGCATTTGTTCATCCGCATTTGTGAGTCCTCCTTTGAAGATAGCACGGAATTTTTGCTCATCGATGACACCATCTTGGATAATTCTTTTTCCCAAGTCGCTCCAGGTAATGGGAAGGATGACGCCTTCAGCGGGAAGAACGGCTGAAGCTAAGGCCGCGGTGTCTATACTGCTAACTTGTCCGGTGACAGCATCTGTAACTACTTGGCTTTGTGAGGAGCCGGGCAGGTTAAACTTGGGAGTAATGGTGACGGTGAAAAACTGGGAGAAGATGATAATGATAAACAGGCCGATGGTGGTCTTTTTCCAAAAAAGAGTGGAATCGAGCTTATGGTTTTTGGTGAGATTGGTTTTGGGTGTTTTGTTTTCTTCCATGAGTGGAGATTACCAAACAGAAGATGAAGAGAAGATGAAATTAAAAGGTGACAGTGAACGCCGTATCTTGTCGGAAATGAGAGGTGATGGAGATTTTGCCACCAAGGCTCTCGATGACGGATTTGGTGATGGCGAGGCCGAGGCCGGAGCCTTTGGAGTCGGATTTACCACGATAGAAACGATCGAAGACGTGAGGCAGGTCTTTTTTGGGAATGCCGATTCCTGTATCTTTGATGGCGATAAAAATTTTGTCATTTTTCTTTTTGAGAGTAATGTAAATTTTTCCATTTGACTTGTTGTAGATGACGGCATTGTGGAGAATATTGGTCAGAGCTTTGGTAAGTAGTTGGGGGTTGGTTTTGTGAGTAACGTCTTTGGGAATGTCTGTAATGATTTCCAGATGTTTTTCTTCGCCCAAAGTCTGGGTCAGATCGGCCAACTCAATGAGGAGTTTGGAAAGGGAGGTGTTTTTCAAGTCGTGATGCAGGGTAGCGACACAGGAAAGGAAAAGTAAGTCCTGAATGGTATTTCCGGCGGAATCTAAACTGAGAAGAAGGTCCTTTTTAATTTGAGGGTTCTGTTTGATATTTTCTATCTGGAAATGGATAACAGCCAGTGGTGTTTTGAGAGTATGAGCGGCATCGGCAAAAAATTCTCGCTCGCGGCTGAAAATCTCTTCAAGCCGACCTAACATGAGATTGAGAGCTTCCTGAATATTTTTTAGCTCGATAGTGGGGGAGCTGAGATGAATGCGACTTGACAGAGAGGAGGCGGAGATTTGTTTCGCCTGCTGAGAGATTCTTTCCAGTGGAACAAGCTCTTGACGAAGTTTGTGGCTACCTAGAAAGGAAAGTGGAAGAATGAGAAGTACTATGACGCCGGAAACGATAGCGAGGAGGATCAGGAAACTGTCATAAATTACTTGGGTGGAGTAGCCCACGGCAACTATTCCTTTGCCTGCTTGGACCTGAACCGGCATGGCGGCAAACCGCGTATGACTTTCGGTAAAATGAGTGGGAGCGGATTGGTATAAATTTTGAGCAGTGAGGATTTTTTGTAACTGATGTTCGGTGCTGAGAGCGATGTCGGGACTATTGGTCTCCAGAATTGGTGAGCCGTCCGGGGCGAGAACAACCACTGTCATACCGCGCGCGCTGACAAGGCTTCTGATAAGACTATCGCGCTCTGAGCCCTGATAGTTTTGGACGATTTGGTGAGCTTCACTGACTGCTATGTGGACGTGATGGTCAATCTGATTCTGAATAGTGACATAAAAGAGGAGGGCGACAGCAGAAAGGAAAATGAGGATGATGAAACCGACTGAGGTTAAGAACCAGGCGGTCAGTCGTCCACGCAGGGTGTTAACTGAGAACATAGCCTTTGCCACGGATAGTTTTAATTAAATTTTTTGAGGTGTGATTTTTGATTTTTTTCCTTAAATTTTTGATGTAGACGTCGATGACATTGCTGAAGGTTTCGAAGTCGCTGCCCCAGACGTGTTCCATGAGCATGGTGCGGGTAATGGCTTCGCCGCAGTGTAAAGCAAGATATTCGAGAACAGCAAACTCTTTGGCTGTGAGATCAAGTGAGGTGCTGTTTACTGCTGCATGGTGCTCTGCCGGTCTGACGACTAGATCTTGGATTGAAATAATCGGTAAGGTGCTTTGACTGTTTCTTCTGATAACAGCTCTGATTCGGGCCATAAGCTCTTGTGAGTCTACAGGCTTGCCGACATAATCATCGGCTCCGAGATTGAGTCCTTGGATGCGGTCTTCGACTTGACCGCGGGCGGTGACGATAATTACAGGGGTTTTGTCCTTACTTTCTCTTAGATCTTTCAGTAAATCGAAGCCGTTGCCGTCCGGAAGACCGATGTCTAAGACCAGACAATCATAGTCGTTGATCTCAGTTTGGTTTTGACCTTCCTCTTTAGAATCGGCTGTGTCGACAGCAAAGCCTTCTTTAAGAATTAGTTTCTTAAGGTTTTCCGAGAGAGCAAGATCGTCTTCGATAATTAAGATTTTCATAGTAGATTCCCTAACAAGCGCGAATGACAAAGATGTGTTTTTACAATCTTGTCGTTTTGAGACGAAGAGAGTTGGTGACTACTGAGACGGAGGAGAAGGCCATAGCGGCGCCGGCGATGGCTGGATTGAGAATAATGCCAAAAAGAGGATAAAGAATGCCGGCGGCAACAGGAATGCCGATAACATTGTAAAAGAAGGCCCAAAAGAGATTTTGCTTGATGGTTCTCATGGTTTGTTTGCTGAGCTTGATAGCTTTCTCGAC
Source organism: Candidatus Collierbacteria bacterium CG_4_9_14_3_um_filter_43_16 (assembly GCA_002789895.1). GTDB lineage: Bacteria > Patescibacteriota > Microgenomatia > UBA1400 > MFAQ01 > UBA10133. The sequence continues at coordinate 5,012 of PFUC01000083.1, read as the reverse complement.
CTTACTCAGGTCACCGTGGAGCAAGGTAATGCCGGCGGATTCGATAGCTACATCCGTGCCGGTACTCATAGCAATACCGACATCGGCTGTCGCTAAAGCCGGTGAGTCGTTGACACCATCGCCGACCATGGCGACTTTGTGACCCTCACTCTTTAATTTATCGATAATATGAGCTTTGTCACCGGGTAAGACTTGCGCATAAATACGGTCGATGCCACTTTCTTTGGCGATATAGGCGGCCGCATCGTGATCGTCGCCGGTCAGCATAACTGTCTTGATGCCCATATGGTGAAGATTGGTTATGGCTTCTTTTGATTCTGGTTTGAGAGTATCGGAAATAAAAACAGCACCCAGAAGGGTCGTGCCTGAGAAAAGAAAGACCGGAGTCATGCCTTTGCTTGTGTACTCTTTAATATTTTTCTCTTGACGATCTACCTTATGCTCTTTGAGAAGTGTCTCATTGCCAGCTAAATATCTTTTATTTTTGAACTGCCCGGCGATACCTTTGCCGGGAAGATCTTTGAAATGTTGAATGGTGTGAAGTGAGATGGGTTTGTCCAGATGGATCCCCGCATGCGCGAGGATGACAACATTTTGGGAAAAATCCGTGATGGCTTGGGCGAGAGGATGGGCAGACTTTTTCTCCATGGAGGCGAGGATGGAGATGATTTCTACTTCACTCATATCTGAAGTGGAGATTACTTTAGAAACGACAGGCCTACCGGTAGTAATAGTACCGGTCTTGTCGAAGACTACCATATTGATCTGGTGCAGTTTCTCGAGAACCTCGGCGTCTTTGACGAGAATACCATTTTGAGCCCCTTTCCCTACTCCGACGATAATGGCAGTTGGTGTAGCTAGACCTAAGGCACAAGGGCAGGCAATAACGAGGATGCCCACTAAAGCGGAGATAGCGAGAGATAGATTGCCGAAGGCAAACCAGACAAGAAAAGAGAAGACAGAAAGACCCAAGACAACCGGAACAAAATAAGCAGAGACTGTATCGGCCATTTTTTCGATGGGAGCTTTGGAACTCTGAGCATTTTCGACCATTTTGATAATTTGGGAAAGGAGAGTGTCGGCACCAACTTTTTCGGCACGGAACTTGATAAAACCCTGATTGTTGATAGTACCGCTGGTGACTATATCATCAACAGCTTTGTCGACGGGAATCGGTTCACCGGTGATCATGGATTCGTCGATAGAGGTAGTGCCTTCTACAATTTTCCCGTCTACCGGAATCTTGGCACCTGGCTTGACCAAGACGATATCACCGATAACGACGGCATCTATGGCAATCTCCACTTCTTTTCCTTTTCTCTCGACGAGAGCGACTTTGGCGGAAAGTTTAAGCAGTTCCTTGATAGCCTGACCGGTTTTTTGTTTGGAATTGGCTTCCAAGAACTTTCCAAACTTAATGAAGCCGATAACGACAATCACGACATCGAAGTACGTGGTTTCGGGAAGTTTTAGACTTATCGCAACTGCCGGAAAGAAAATGACAAAAAGAGAATACAAGTAGGCCGCGACAGAACCTATGCCGATGAGCGTATCCATGTTAGCCACTTTCGTTTTGGCAAACCTAGCGATAGCGGATAAAAATTCTCGGCCGTAAAAGAGGAAAGTGAGGGTCGATAATATGGCGAGAACTGGATTAAAGATCATCATGGGAATAGGAAATAGGGGAAAGCCGGCGACGAAACGCCCGAGTGCATCCCAAAGCATCAGAAAGAAAAACAGAAGGGATACCGGGAAAAGGACGGAGATTTGTTTCTTGAGCAGAACGACATGCTCTTCGCCGGTATGATGTACCCCAAGGGTACTAGCTACTTCGTAGCGGCGCATATGATCCTGACCTTCAAGGCCAGGCCTTGAAGGTGTTGAAGGTGGAGTGAGATCTAAAGAATAGCCAAACTCCTTGACATTTTGGTTAATTTTTTCGAGTGAGGTCTGTTGGGGATCGAACTCGATGACGGCTCTGTTGGTGGCTATACTAACACTACTGCTTTTGACACCCGGAGTTTTTTTGATGGCTCGATTGACTATACTGGAACAGGAGGCGCAATTCATGCCAATGACGGGGAGGGTGACGATATTTTTCATTTTATATTTTAAATTGTATATTTAATTACTTTTTGTGTCATTCCGGGCTTGACCCGGAATCTATATAAATAGTCAACAATTCTGGATCCCGGATCAGGTCCGGGATGACGACTCTCGTCATTGCGATCTGCCTATGGCGAGAGAAGCAATCTCGGCGGCGGGGATTGCTTCGTCACTTCGTTCCTCGCAATGACGCGTAACCTTGTATTTTTCGAGACAACCGGAGGCGCAGAAGTAGTAATTGGTGCCGTTGTCGTAAAAAGTGAAGGCGGTGGTGGTGGAAGTGAGTTTCATGCCACAGACGGGGTCGATACCTATGGGGAGGAGGTCTGAGATATTAGTTCTTAGTTCTTGGTTGAAATGAGAATTATCCTGATACTGTTCGAAGAGGACTTCACGGATGAGATCGCAAGCTTGAAGCAGTTTGGGGTTGGTGACCCGATAGAAGATCTGTTTGCCCTTTTTGAGACAAGCGACAATTTGGTTTTCCCGCAAGACTTGGAGGTGTTGACTGAGATTGGCTTGGGGGAGATCGAGCATCTCCTGGATTTCACTCACCGAGAGAGAATGATTCCGAAGCAGATGAACAATCTCTAACCGCTTGGGGTGAGAGAGAGCCTTGAGAATGTCGGTATGGAGCTCAAAGATTTGTTGGTACATATTCGATTTTTTGAATATATACTTTCTATTGTTTGGTGTCAAGTTATTTGAGACTGTATTATTTTTATCACGGTTTTCTTTGTATTTTTCGAGACAACCGGAGGCGCAATTCATGCCAATGACGGGGAATATTACTTATTCAACGGTCTCCGGTATAATTTATATATTGGGAGACCGAGAACAGAAAAGAGACACATTATCACTAAAGGATTTTGTGCACTCAAGTCGAGCAGCAGAGATTACAACAATATCTGAGGAATTGAGGGGGCGGAACGTATTGATTGCCGGAAAAACAAGGCCCGAGGAAGATCTTTAAAGAAAAAGAACCCCTTGCGGGGCCTTCTTCCGATTTACTATTGCTAGTATTTCTAAACAAAAACTCGCGTTTTTGTCTGGTGTTATTTATAGCGTAAATTGAAACGTCTGTCAATTAGCAATTTTATCGATAAACTTGATCGTGGGAACCGACGGCGATAAAAATATACTTGGAGTCATTGATTACGAAGAGGACTCTTTTTGAATGGGTGAGCGAAAAGGAGTGAATGTGTTTTAGCTTACCTGTTAGTTGATGGGTTTTGAGTTTTGGATCTTGAGGATTGTTTTTGAAGATTTCGATTTTTTGAGAGAGTAAGAGTTGTTCGCTTAGAGGTAAATTGCGAACTGCTTTAAGAAAACGCTTTGGATACTCAATCTCCATTTTGATTGAGAATGTCCATCAGAGTTTCTTTTGGTTTAGCAATAATGGTTTTCTTTTGTTTGCTTTCTTTGCTAGCCTCGGTGGCTAGGGCGAGAAGGTAGGTTTCCTCGAGATCTTGAAAATCTTTTTCTCGAGATTCAAAAGTCTGAACATCCATAATTACCACATCTGGCTTACCATTGCTGACGATAAAAAGTGGTTTACCTGACTTTTTTAGACGAGTGACTAAAGGTCGATAGCTTCGCTGAAGGTCGGCTACGGTAGCGATTTGGGGTGTGGTGCTCATATTGATATATATTAATATACATATAGTTATATGTCAAGCGCTAGGTGGTTAAGAAGCAGTTTTTAAGAAAAAGTTTTTGAGATCACTGATTTGCCAAATGAGGACAGTGTTTAAGCAGAGGATGAGGACGAAGATCATGATGAGCGAACTGCCTCCGAGAAATATACCGCCCATGATAGCGACAATGCTGGCACCGGTAATGGTAACGATATTGTCCATAGCGACACCGACAATGGCATCACCGATCCTGCCGCTTGGATTGACGGAGAAATTGTGAACGACAATGATTTCTCCCAGACAGAAGGCCAAAACGCAGAGCGACGGCGGCTCCGAGCAAGAGCAAAATATTTCCGAGGATTTTTTGGGTTGGCTTGGACACGGACTTTCTGGTTCTCACTAAATGTCAGATTTTTCTATTTCTACGACCATCTGGCTCACTCTTTGTGCAAAACCGTTTACTTCTTGGAAAATTTTTTCCGCCATTTCGGCATCATATATGTGGGTGGTTAGGTTTCGATTTTGTAAATCAACAAACCATTTGTCTGGATCTTCAATAATGCTAAGTTCCGCTCCCACCCTAATTGCCTCGCGTGGGGAAGCCACTTCCACCCCCTTGATACTTGGCATATTCTTGAACTACTTTCCAGGCCAACTCAAAGGTAAACTCGAATCTTTGTAGCACCCCATCTCTTTCAAGTTCACTTTTTCTTTCTTTGAGTCCTTCGTTTAGCTTGAGAATAGCTTCTTTCAGGTCATTAAATTTTATTAGGTCTGCTTTCATATCTCAATTATATTCTCTTTTGCTTTAAGTTTAAATTTGTCGGTCACAGTGGTAAAGTCAACGATACCAACTTTGAAAGGGAGATCCGAGTCTTCGAAGGCGGATACTAGATCGAGATGGTTTTTGATTGGAAGCCTGTCTTTGCCTTCAATTCCTAAATCGATATCACTATAACGACGATTATCTCCACGTACCCGAGACCCAAACATAAAAATCTTGAATCCACGAGGTCTAATGGGATCAATAATACGTTTGATCTTGGATAATAACCGTGCGTCCATGATCTTAATTATACACAGACATTTTTAGGTTGATTGTTCACAAAAGGACCCCGCAGGGGTTCCTTTTGGCTTTACAATCTGCATGGTAGAGCTGGATTAAATGTAATATATGTTACAAATTGTGTCAAGGGGGAGTCTTTTCCAATACAAGATGAGCATGAAACAAGGATTTGATTCCAATCCAATAATGAGCATGAAGCGTTA
>PFUC01000033.1 GCA_002789895.1 Candidatus Collierbacteria bacterium CG_4_9_14_3_um_filter_43_16 | reverse complement strand
GTGTGCGTGGTGGAGACTTCTCTTGATCTGTTGGCTTTTGAACGGGCCGATGGTTTCAAGGGCGTTTATCACGTACTAGGAGGCTCTGTAAACCCCCTGGCCGGCATAGGCCCGAATGATCTGCGTATTCCTCAGCTGATGGCAAGACTAAAAACGGGGGAGATCAAAGAATTGATTCTAGCCTCAAATCCAAACTTGGAAGGGGAGGCGACAGCCATGTTTATTATCGAGCGAATGAAGGAAACGGGGCTGAGAGAGAAAATAAAAGTAACCAGGATTGGGCGCGGTTTGCCTACGGGAGCAGATATTGAGTATGCGGACGGGCAGACTCTGACTCGGGCTCTCGAGAATAGAGGAGAAATGTAGTATCTTCATTTGACAAACCTATAGTAATGTGGTATAATACGGTGTTTGTTAATAATGCGGAAGCTTGCTGGCGGTTCCGCAATACAAATTATGACAAGCGACAAAAGCTTTGTCTGCCAGCATCCAAAAATTCACCCGGAGACCCTTTGGTACCCCGGGTATTTTGTGGTTAAATTAAGGTAATGCCTGCACCTATGGGAGGAATTGGTCAGCAAGTGGCCGACAATTTATTTGAGCTTGGAAAGAGCACTGTTAAGTCCGCGGGAGATGCGGGTAAGAAATTGGTGGAAGGTACGATCGAGCAGATAATGGGGGCGCCAAGTGGCACGGGTTCACCACAATCCGATAAATCACCGGAGCCAAATCAAGCGCAAAAGGCCCAGGAGAAGACAATCAAAGAACAAAAAGATAAACAAAGATATAACCAAGTATTGGGAGAGCTAGAGCAATATCGACAAAGGAAACAACAGCAAGATTCCCAGATTGCTAGGGAAAAAGCGCAACAAGATCAAGAAAAACAGCAAAAAGATGCAGGAGAAAAGCAGAAGAAAGAGAGCTTTGTTCAAAGTTTGTTGAAAAAAGTGGGAGCCGGAGCGCATGGGGAAACAGCGAAACAGAAGGAGTAAAGGAGAGTTACTGGTGCGAAGTTATTAGTTGTTAGTTCGAAGAGGGTACAAGGCGTTATTCTGGATTACGTGGGTGATGCCACGGGATTTTAGTTTATTGATATTTTCTGGACTTAAACCATATGTGTCGATTCGTTGCACCAGTTCAACCCAGCTATTGGTGGCAAAGCCGGAGAAACCACCGAGACGACGATGTTTGTGAAACAGAGAGTAAAGAGATCGAATTGATTCGATTTCGTGATCCGGCATGTTCCAGAGTTTGATGGGTAGTTCCAAGATGACGGCGTCAGGTGGAAGATTTGTGATCTCTTGATATACGGGGTGCATGTTAATGTTTACCGGATAGCCCGTGAGAGGTAGGTCGGCCTCTAAAAATAACAGAGAGAGGATCAGAAGAATAAGAATTAGTTTGGTTTTGGATTTAAGTTTTTCAAAAAATGGTTTAAGCCGGAACCCTATGATGACGACAACGGAGAGAAGGGCTAAGACTATAAAACGACTGGGGGTACGAAAGCCGGCAAAGCCGGGGAAGAGATAGTAGAAAAGGGCGTAGGGCAAGGGAATGGGTAGGCCAAAAAACTTCACTGTTTCACCAAAGATTTTGAGAACAGGTCCGAGTGACATGAATATGGAAAAGAAAAAGACGAACCACCAAACATCAAAAACAAAACGTTTCGGACCGCGCAAAAAGCTGTGCTCGACCTCCGTCCCTCGAGTACGAGTGCGGATCCGCTCCACGCGACTTTTTGCTTGCACTTCTGCAGCGTTTTGTTTTTTGGCGAGAGTTCCTGCGGAGCTAAGTGTTTTGGATATTATCAGTGATATGAAGAAAACGGTGATGATTGTCCAGCTGTGATAAAAAGTGAAGATTTGATCCAAACCGAGAGAGAAGTGGGCGGCGTCGCGAAGTGGGCGGGTGGCTTCCTGGAGAGAGGTGTGGAGTTGATAGTAGGGAAGTAAAAGAAAGATCCAAAGGGGGATAAAAGGGATCGCGTGAAGAAAAATACTTTTGACGCGACCTACGAGGATGGTCCTTGAAGGCTTATAGAGTTGAGACAGAAAAAGACAGATGGTGGAGAAGAAGATGAGATAGACAGGGAAGATACTTTCGGCCAGTTGAGCCGTGATTGTGAGGAAGAAGAGAAATAAAAAGAGGGTTCGATTTTCATTTAAATATCTGGCAAAAAAATAGATGGAGAGACAAAGAGGCCAGAGAGAAAATATTTGTAAGTGAGGGAGGTAGGAGAGGTGAAACCCTGAAAAATTGAAAAGAATGACCAACAGTGCGGTGATCCAATGATCTTTGAAAAGATAGCTGAATAGTAGATAAGAAGAGATGATTGTGAAGACGAAATTAAGGATCAGGGCTAGGTTGAAGATAATGATTGGATGATCTGTGAATAATCGTGCGGGTAGGGTAATGATGGCGGAAGTTAGGAAAAGATCCGAGTAGGCCAGGGTGTTTTTGTCAGGAGAGAAGTAGGTACCGTAATGAAGTTGTCTGTGTTCCAGAATGTTATTCTGGACTTGGCCGATGATATAGGCGATGAGCCGGGTATCGTTGTTGTCCGGCAGAGTATCTTTGAGATAGATAAAAGCGGAGGGATAGATAAAAAGGAATGAGAGAATAGAGAGAAAAATTATCGTGAGCCAGTGCTTCATGGCTAAGAGTATAATACATTTCTAAACCAGGTTCGGAAGCGTGCACCGAATCGCTGTGGGCGGCCAATTACCGACGTATTCCTGCGTAAATGGATAAATTGAGTAAAGTTGAGGTGGAAACTATCGCCATAGGCGATCCGCAACACAAATAATTATTTATTGTGTGGCAATGAAATCAATTGACGAAGTACTGGGGAGAATATCAAATAAAAAATTGTTGGTAGTTTTTCCACATCCCGATGACGAATCTGTGATGGCTGGAGGTATTATCCAGAGAGCCATGAAATTGGGATTTGAAGTAACTGTCTTGACACTGACGGAAGGTGATAGGGGGAAGATATTTGTGAACGGGAGGGGACGAAGTACTGTTGAAATCCGTCGCCAGGAGATGGCCGAGGCTATGAGTCGTCTGGGGGTAACTGATTGGATTATGTGGAAGTTCCCAGATGGAAGACTTAGGAAGAGACATATATGGAGGGAAAGGTTGAAAGTGTTTATTCATGAAACAAAGCCGGGAGTAATAGTTTCGTATGATTTGTCTGGAGTTTCCGGCCACCCGGATCATATAGTGGTAGCTTTGGAAATTCGTCAAATCCTAAAACGAATATCAGATGTCAATCTGCTTTGGGTGTCTTTCGAAGGGGAGATAAGAAAGAAGGTAGTAGACATGCGGGTGAATAAGTATCTCAGTCAGCCAGAATACGTGTTGGACCTAAGCTTTTCTGAATCCGTGCGAAAATGGAGATCGGTATTTACCCATAAAAGTCAAAATTTGAAAGGATTTTTGGGATCATCTTGGTGGGTTTTGGCTATTAAAGCCAGGAAGGAATGGTTCTCAGAGCCTGATCGAGAACAGAAATATCAGTATCGGTATGTTAAGTTTGAGGTTTGATATAATCGGCTGGTAAGTACTTTATAAATCCGGAGGTTTAAATGAGTGTTCGAGTTTTGGTCAGTGAATATTTGTTTCCGTACTTTCTGAACTGTGGTCACTGCCACGTGCCTTTGCAGATCGATTATGCGCGCGATCT
>PFUC01000077.1 GCA_002789895.1 Candidatus Collierbacteria bacterium CG_4_9_14_3_um_filter_43_16 | reverse complement strand
ACCGCTCCGACAATGCCAATAATAAAATAGGAGGCGACTATAGCGATCAGTCCGATGGTTGCCTGAGTCATCTGAGTTTGGGCGCTGGAGACCTTGGCTTTGTCTCCACCGGCAGTAATCCATTCCAGACCACCTAGGGTGAAGAAGATGACGAAAGCGAGACTGCCGACTACAGTTATGGTAGTAATAATGTTGGATAGAAAGGTTCCGAGTCCGGTCTGAACAGCTCCACTAATGCCTGTTTGGAATGGCCCAACTCCTCCAACCTCAGATCCTAGAGGTATATCGGCGGCGTAGATAGTAGAAATAAGCTTGAACATTTAAATGGTCTGTAATTTGGGTAATAGAATCGCTCCGAAATCTCCAAAAAGGACTTGACTAATGATAGCTATGATAAGAAAACTTCCGGCAATGATGACTAAACCAATAAGACTCATGGTAATCTTATTTTGAGCCTCCGCGATCTTTCCTTTATCTCCTCCGGAGGTAATATATTGAAGTCCGCCTGAAAGAAGTTGCCAAAGGGCAAAGACACCGGCAACGACGACTATAAAACGAACTAGAGCAGAAATAATTCCCGTGGTCTGGGTAGTATCTTTGGGAATGCCGGCGGGAAGATCGATAGTACCAACTACATCAGCAGCTTGAGCGGATTTGACGATTAACTTATTTATTATATTGATCATGATTAAAAGAATTTAAAACCGATGACGGCACCCATAACTCGGGTGATAAGGAAAGCGGTGACGATAAGGATTAATCCGAGTATGCCATAGTTTAGCATGTTCTGGGCTTGCTCGATTTTTCCTTTATCTCCACTAGCGGAAATATAATTGAAACCAGCCAGAATAATGACGATAAAAGCCATGATTCCTGAAATAATGAGAATGTTGAATACCAGCGGATTGATGAGTTTCGAGAGTGTGGCCTCACTCCCACTTTCGAGTACTTTGGCAGGTGCATACCAATCTTCCAGGGGTACGGCGGCAAGAACTGATTTGATAATCATAATATTTATTCTCTTTATGGATTCCCGCTTTCGCGGGAATGACAGTATCTCTAAGTAAGGTGAGAGATATTATCATTTTACAGTAAAATCAGAGACATGGAAACAAAAAAGCTAGGACGGTGGTCTAAAGAGAAATTGATAGAAGTGGCCACAGAAGCAGATTCGAGACTAAGGAAGTATTGGGATGAAGAAATCGCGCCCGGTTTTGGATTTAATATGACTCAAAAAGGGCTAATCAAGAAAATGCTCTTTCATGCCAAAGAACATAATCTGAGGTCGGCAAAAAGGGCCCGAGCAGGATTTGTGATTTGGGGGTATATGTTAGGAAAAGAATCTGGATGGAGTGAGATTGCCACAGCTCGGAGTACCGAGATTCGCAATGACGGGGGGTGGAGTGAGACCCGCCCGCGCGTACACGGCATCTTCGACCTGCCGGACGGGCAGGTTGCCACGTCGAAAATACCTCCTCGCAATGACGGAGGGGAGATGGAGGGGGTGTGGAGGGCGGCAGAGGCGGTGGAGTTAGTTCAGACGGCGTTACTGATGCACGACGATTTCATGGATAGAGACTCGGTAAGAAGAGGAGGTCCTACAACGCAAATATTCCTTGGTGAGGGTGATGACCACTATGGAGAGTCGATGGCAGTTTGTCTTGGGGATGCAGTTTTGTGTTTAGGGTTCGAAAGATTATTGGATTGTGGTTTTGATGAAATCAGAACCAAGAGGGCAATGAAGCAATTTCTTCGAGGAATAACCAACACTGCTTTTGGGCAGGCGTATGACGCCAGCCTTTCAAAATTAGGGGAGATGACTGAAGAGAAAGTGATGAGCCTGCACCGAGCCAAGACAGCGATCTATACTTTCGAAAATCCGCTAATAATAGGAGGAATCTTGTCCGGGCTTTCACCGGAAGTTTTGACAATATTAAGAGAGTATGCGGTAGATGGGGGAATTGCCTTTCAGTTACAAGACGACATCCTCGGTGTATTTGGTGATGAAGAGAAAACAGGAAAATCGGCTAACTCGGATTTGCTACAAGGAAAGGTGACTTTGTTGCTAGTAAAAGTCATGGAATTAGGAACAGAAAAACATAAAGAGAGTTTGATGGAAGTTTGGGGAAAACTGAGGGCGAATAAAAAGGCTATTGACGGGGCGAAAAAGGCGATCCTCGAAAGTGGGGCGTGTAAATATTCGATAGAAGTGGCAAAAAATTATGCCGAGAAAGCGGCCGAAACAGCGTCTAAATTACGAGGGAGAGGATTGAATGATGAGGCAATTGATTATTTGGAAGGGATTGCGAGGTATATGGTGGAAAGGGAGGTCTGAGGTCTCACTTTTTGGTTCGAAGTGCGCAAAATATCGTACTCGACCTCCGTCCCTCGAGTACGAGTGCGGATCCGCTCCGTGCGACATTTTGCTTGCCCTTCTGTACCAAAGTTCGACCTGATATGTTGATGTGGCAAATTGTGAGAGTGTTTGGAAGGATGGGTGTTTTAGGATGGAGTTTATGGAAATACCTAGACACTGGCGGGAACAACCAACAAGGATGAGGTTTGACGGAAGAGAAAAAATATTAAAGGGTTCTGATATGACCATATTTAAATATCCAGGTGGATCGATACCCTTAGTTGGTGATTTTGAGTTGGTTAGGAGCAGATTTGAAAGTAAGGGTTTTAGTCCTGAGGCAACTGATGAAATATTATTTCGCCTTTGGGGTGGAATCCCCGCCGAAGCGGCGATCTCTTTTGGCGAAGTCATCAATAGCTTCCATCAGTTTGTCGGGAGTGAAATCGGGGAATAGAGTAGGGGTGAAGTAAAGCTCTGAGTAAACAGATTGCCAAGGGAGGTATCCTGAAGTCCTTTGTTCTCCTCCGGTGCGGATAATCAGATCAGGGTCTGGTATACCCTCTGTGTCCAGGTGGGATGAAAAAACTTCTTCAGTGATTTGGTCAGCGGGAATTTTGTCGGTAATGATTTTTTTGACAGCCCGAACGATCTCGTCCCGCCCGCCATAATTTAGGGCGAAAGATACGGTTATTTTGTTGTTATTGGCTGATCGGGTAAGCATATCAAGAGATTTTTTGGAAATATCTTCGGGAAAGCGACTCATATCACCCAGAAGATTAAGTTTGGCCCCTCTTTTGATAAACCGAAGAGCAAGAGTTCCAAATGCCAATCTAAATATTTCCAGAATTCCTTTAACTTCTTTCTCCTCACGTTTCCAGTTTTCGGTTGAGAAAGCCCAAAAAGTTACATAAGGTATACCGAGATCGACACATTTCTCGATCAGGGGCTCGATGGTGTGGTTGGCGGCGAATTGATGACCTTTGACAGGATTTAGTCCTCGTGCTCTAGCCCAACGACGGTTGCCATCCATCATGATCGCAATATGTTTGATTGGGGTATCCATCTGGGAAATTATACCAAAATAGATTAAATTAGACTGCCGATACCTAAGAAAGAAAGAACAATTTTGACAACTAGATAGGCCACAAAGGACATAATCAAACCAAGTAGGCTATTGGTAAATCTGGTGGTGGCTCCCGCGACCTTCTTCGGGTCTCCGGAACTCATCATGTATTCCCAGCCAGCTATGATGAGACTGGCAAAGAAAAAAAGTCCGACGATGACGAAAATAAGATTGATGAGATCCTTTGAGAATAAACTGGCTAGATCGGTAAAAGATTTTGCACCAATTGCCGTAGCGGTGTCCTTTTCTAGACCTGAAATATCTACTTTGTCGACTGCCAGTACTAGATTAATTAAGGACATGGTTTATTTTAGACCGGGTAGACCAAGAATGTCGACACCGATAAGCCTTAATAAAAAGACGGAAAGGATAATAAAAATTAATCCGGAAATGGCGGAAGTAATAATTTCTTGACCTTCCTTTAACTTATCAGGGATACCGGCCGAGGTGGTGATGATAAAGACTCCAAAAAGCATGAGAATAAGAGCCAGCCCTCCGCCCAAACCAACCGCGATTTTGATGACTGAGGTAAAAAATGAGTTTGAGCCAGTTTCGACTGAGGTTGAGATACATCCAAGGGCTGTATCCACCATGTTGTCGCCACATGTTCCTTGAGGGGTTACAAAGTCTGCATTGATGGTGGCGGGAAAAATAAGAAAACACACAAAAAAAGATGTGATTAGAAGTTGAAAGAGATATTTCATGCACTGTAATTTTATCATGATGGGTTAGAATTAGAGAGATGAAGTGGAGATATTTTTTATTGTTGGTGATAATGCTATCTTTGGGTGCCGGTATGCGGTCGGTGGCGGCGATCGATTGTTCTGAGGGGAATATCAACAATTTGGCGATTGAACAGCTGGAAATATGTAAAAATGAATCGCAAAAAGAACTGGATATGTCCCTGGCGGCAACAGCGCCTTTGGAAACGGAAATCAAGAAACTGGGAGCCAGGATAGCGGCGCTACAAAAAGGGATCAATACAGCTCTGGCTAAACTAAAAACCACCGAAATTGGAATTAAAGAAAGAAGTGAAAAGGTGTCGACTCAATACCTGGTATTGGCAGTGAAGATAAGGGGGATGTATATCAGGCTCCGATCCGAACCATTATGGGTGAGCTTGCTTTCCAGTAGCAGTATGGGAGAGGCTAGAAGAGAACTAGCCTACAGACAAGAGAGCAACGATAAAGACAAACAAGTAATAGTTAGTTTGGTGCAAGAAATTGGCCAACTGGAAGAAGATAAAAAAACTTTGGAGAAACAAAAGGAACAACTCAGTAAACTGCAGGCGGAACTGGATAAACAAAATCTATTTTTTCAGGCTGAGGTAAAAAAAGCCAAAGCCTATCAGAGCGATTTGTCGGGAAAGATCGCGCAGCTTTCCTCAAAACAACAACAACTTTTGGCAGAAAAATTAGGTAGTTTGAATCTTCCCACTAGCTTGGGAGGTGGAGCGCTAAGTTGTACGGACGATCGGAAGCTCGACCCCGGTTTTTCTAATGCATACGCCTTTTTTACTTATGGCATTCCCCATAGAGTGGGTATGGATCAGTATGGAGCCTATGGAAGAGCAAAGGAAGGGCAAACATATGATCAAATTCTGAAATCATATTTTAATTTTGATGATTATAGAGATGAAGGTAATAGAACAATAAAGGTGAATAACAGTAATGAGATTGGTAAGGGTAGTATCGTTTGGACCGGAAGTTTAGAAGAATATATAAAACGAATATATGAGATTCCCAGTAGTTGGCCCTCTGCCGCCTTGGAGGCTCAAGCAATTGCGGCACGTTCTTATGCTTTGGCAGTGACAAATAATGGTGAACAATCGATTTGTGCTAATCAACATTGTCAGGTTTTTAAAGCTGAGCCAAAAGGAGGCGATTGGGACAGTGCGGTCGGAAGAACTACGGGGAAAGTAATGGTTGTTGATGGTAAGGCGATTACCGCCTGGTATGCTTCGACTGCTGGTGGCTATACTTTTACAAACTCGGATATATGGGGAGGATCGCAAAGATCCTGGACAAAAAGGTTGCGTGATACCCATGGTGATGTTGGTGGGTGGGGAGATTTGCAAAGTAAGGCATATGACAGAGATTCTCCTTGTTTTTATGCCGCACAAGGCTGGAGAACTCAGTACAACAAATCAGCATGGCTAAAGTCTGAAGAAGTGGCTGACATTGTTAATGTGCTTCTGTTGGCACAAAGAGACTCTTCGACGCAAAATCACTTATCTCAAATTGATAAGCCCAATCCTGATGGTACAGATACCTGGGATATGGAGAAAGTAAAATCTGAACTGCGGAACAAGGGTGGAAAATCGTTTAATAGTATTTCAAATGTTAGCGTGTCGGCAGATTTTGGAATTGGGAAAACAGCCAATGTCATGGTTTCAGGTGACGCTGGTTCTCAGACGTTTTCGGCCAATGATTTTATCAACTATTTCAACTTAAGGGCACCAGCCAATATTCAGATTGTGGGACCATTGTTCAATATTGAGAAGAAGTAAACAGGTCTTGACAAAAGACCTGTTTAGCGGTTATGATTATGGCTATGATAAACGTTTCAATTTCTGATCTAAAAACCAACCCCGCCAGTATTATTCTCCAATCAGTCGAGTATCCAGTGGCCATTCAAAAAAGAAGCAAAACCCAAGCATATTTGGTGGGAAAAGACATTTTTGAAAAGTTGGTCACCCATTTGGAGGACCAAGTTGATAAGGAGGCCATAGGACAGACTGATTTTAGTAAAGGTAGGGATTTTGAAGAAGTAGCCGCAGAATTGGGATTATGAAGATCACTTTGTCCAGTAAGGCAGAGAGACAGTATAAAAGTTTAGGGAAGGCTGTGCAAATTATCACGACCAAACGAATTCGTGATTTAGGAAATGGTGAGCGGATACAAGAAAAGAAATTAAGCGGTTATAAAGATATTTTTCGGACGAGGGTCGGGGATTACAGATTAGTTTATAAGAAGACATCTACAGAAGTATTTATCGTATTAATCGGACACAGAAGAGAAATTTACCGTTTGCTGAAGGATTTGTTTTGATTTGGGAGGGGATGGATTGCTTCTTTCCGCCTACCGGTGGGTAAATTTGGTACAATTAGATATGCCGGAAGTTTTTAAAGCAGAAAACGTAAAAGCGGAGTCTGAGGAGATAAAAAAGTTGTTAAGCGGAGGTTTTTCCGGTAGGTCTTTTGGTTCTTGCGTTCCTCGCCCTCACAAATTTAGGTTTGAAGCCCAGCAGGATGATGAAACAGTTTTGCTATTGGGAAGAAGACATCTCGTAACCAATTTGAGATGGATAACTATGTTGTGTTTTGCTTTTGTAATTCCGTTTGTTTGGGGAGAGTTCCCCTTTTTGAAAGCGCTAGATGGCAATACACTCGTGAGTGTCACTATGCTTTGGTATATGGGACTGATATTCTATGGGATGCAAAGTTTTCTTATGTGGTTTTACAATGTTTATATAATTACGAATGAGAGATTGGTGGATGTAGACTTTGTAGGTTTGTTGAGTAAAACGGTCAATGTAGCTCAGATTTCTAGGGTCGAAGATGTCAATTATACCCAGAAGGGGATACTCGCAAGTTTTTTTAATTATGGGGATGTGATAATGCAAACTGCATCAGAGCAAAGAACTCCAGACACAGTGGGTGAGATGTCGGCGTTTACCTTTGAATCGGTAGCCTTTCCAGACAAGGTGGCCGGAGTAATTTCTCAATTAACAGAGGAAGCGGAAAAACCATGGAAATAATACCAGGAGTGACGATAAACCTAAGTATGATTGTGAGTTTTATGGTAAAGATCTCAATGATACTTTTTTTGATTCTTTCTATTATTATGGTGAGGCAGGAGAGTTTGATGGACAAAGTGGTTAATCTTCCAATTGGGAAAAGTTTGAAGATTTTAACTTGGGGATATTTTTTATTTTCTTTTTTCGTGACAGTTATAATACTATTAGCTTAAGGAAGGATTACCTGCCCAACAATGAATACTGGCTTAGGATTATCTTTTTGGAGAGTTGTAAACGAGGAAGGTTCTAATGGCTGGGCACAGATCTATGCACGGATTCCTTTTGATGATAAAGAGCTGATGAATAAAGGGGCGCTTTTCGGCGTCATATTCGACGAAAATACAGATAATTGGGCAGAAAGAGACGCTGAGCAGATGGCTTGGGTCGAAGAATATTTTAACAAATTAGAATTTGCAGGAGATCTGGGAGATTTTGGGAAAAGATGGGAGGAAAAATTTCCTAATTTAAATGGGGTTTGGGTTTGGATTAGTTATACAGAAGGAAGGCGGGAAATGAGAATCGCAGGATGGGGGATAGTTAAGGTGGTACTAACACGTAATCAGCAAGAATATAATTTTACCGAAAGACTGTTTCCAGGTAAGGTGGTGAAAGGGATCGTTTTGAGTGGAGATAAGATGGTGATTTTAGCCGGAAAGGTTAAAGAAGAGATTTTCGGAAGATCGTCAGCGGCGATAGAAGAAGATGTCCGACGATGGAATCGCGAACTGGTTGAAGAAAATGTCGCGGCTGCTGGACTGGTATTAAATTTTAATGAATTACTGGAGCACGAAATCAAAAATGTTGAGATTGATGAATATACGGAACAAAATAACAAAGTTACCGAAGTGAATGATAAAAAACCGGTTTTAGATTTGGCGGAAGACAAGTTGGTGGGTCCGATTGGTTGGAAAGAAAAATTAATAAATAAATGGCTGGAGTTCCGTCCAGTTAAACAGAAAGGTTTGGCGGAGAGAGGAATGCTACCCAAAAGAAAAAGATGGTCGATGTTTTTGGGGGTATTATTTTTACTCTTTCTTTTGGTAAGTATCATTACGGGTTCGATAAAAATGAAAGCTACTGCCGAGCAAAAAAAATGGCAGGGTTTTTCCGAACCGATAGAAAAGAATGTGTTAGAGGCAAATGGTTTAGTTGCGATTAATTCCTCAGGGGCGAAGAAGTTAATTGAAGATGCCAGGTCAGCTTTTGACGAAGGTAAGGATCAATTTGTTTTTGGTAAATATAGCAAGGAAGTCTTGAATTTGGAAAAAATGATCAATGATGGATGGGCGGAAGCCTCGGGTGAGAAAGAAAGCCAAATTGAAGAAATCTTAAATATTGATTTGGTTAGACAGGGATTTAAAGGTAATCGTCTTGGTTTGCAGAACAATAATCAATTGTTAATACTTGATACAACCATGGGAGTAGTGGCTACGGCGGAAGTAAAGACAAAGGATATAAAAGTAGTGGCCGGTAAAGGGGAGGGTTTGGGTTGGCTGGACGCAGTCGGAGATGGAAATAAAGTGATGGTACTAAGCAATGATGGAATTAGAAATGCGGTGTCCGGTGTCGATCTGACCAAATTTGACTCAGCAGTGGCCAAACCAGTGGCGTTGGGCAGTTTTGGAGGTAACTTGTATGTACTTGATCAGGGAAATAAAGAAATATACAAGTATGTGGCGGTTGGGGAGAGCTTTGGTAACAGGACTAGATGGCTTAAACAAGATCAATCGATGAGTTACGAGCCGGTAGATATGGCGATAGATAGTGATGTTTGGATAGCATATAGGAAAGGAGAAGTTGAAAAATTTAGAAGAGGATATAGAGAACAATTTTCTTTGAGTGGTCTTCCGGCTGATATACAAGTAAAACGAGCGGCGGTAGAAACAGACGGAAAAAGATTGGCATTGCTTGATTCAAGTCATGGATGGGTGGTGATATGCAGTAAAGAAACTGGAATCTGCAGCCAAGTATTGAAGTCAGATCGATTAACCGAGGCGACAGATGTTGAATTTGACGGACAAGGGAATCTGATGGTGTTGGTAGGAGGGACTGTAGGAGTGATGAAATAGGAATTGAAGTCTTCGGTCGATATTTGTCATTGCGAGGAGCAAAGCGACGTGGCAATCTCCGAGTCGGGGATTGCTTCAGCTTGAATACAAGATTCGCAATGACGAGGGTATGTACAACCAAAAAATCCACCGCGAGGGGGGACATTTGTTTTATGTGGAGACGGAGGGAGTCGAACCCTCGTCTGGAGTAATCTGAGTACAGAGTCTACAAGCTTAGATTGCCGATTTTCCATAAAGCTTCAGGCAAACAAGAACACTTTATGGTCGATTTAGAATAAGTTAGTCCTCAAGCCTAAATCAAACTTGAAGCATTCAATCCGGTATTTTATCGCCCTAAAAGTAGCCCGGGATCCGCCGGCTCTCAAGACGTCTTTAAGCTACGGTTTAGGCAAAAGCGTAAACAGGAGCGAAAGATTTGATATCGTTAGCCAAGGATTTGACTCCACTAGCCACGAAACCAAGTAACTTGTCTTCTTTATTGACAGTTGTATTTTGGTCTGTTTAACCCCTATTACCAAAGGAGGCTTGCATCTGTAAACGTACTATCCCATCGATTCCTGTCGTCCCCAATACCTATAATATATCACGAATGAGCGTAAAATGCAAACTGAACCGCGTGGAGTGAGATTGCCACGGTTCGGGGTACCGAAACTCGCAATGACGGTTGGTTAGGCGCGAAGACCTCGGAGAAAACCGACTTTTTCGGTTAAATTGACGCCCATCATTTGATCACGGCTTGCTTGCATAACAACAGCGGCTAGAAATAGGTCAAATTCATTTTCATCCATCGCTTTAATTTTGGACTTGATACCTTCTTGATACCTTTTTAGGCTCATTTTAGCCGTAAATTCACCTCCCCAAGGATACTTGGCAACACATTCAGGAATAATTTTGGTCCAGAATAGATCCATTTTTTGTCCTTTCATCTATTGGTTTTTAAACGTCTCGCTAAGCTCAGGTTTGAGACCCTTTTTTTAATCAACTCACGCTTTTCAAACTTCTTTTTGCCTCGAACTAGTGCAATTTCTATCTTCACGAGACTACCCTTATTATACAACTTCAGAGGCACCAAAGTCAACCCGGCTGATCTCATTTTTGTTTGGATAGCCACGATTTCAGTCTTGTGGAGGAGAAGTTTTCTGGTGCGGGCAGGATCATAATCCGGTAAACTGGAAAACTTATATTTTTGAATATTAAGACCAATGAGATAGGCACCGTTTGCTTGAAGAAGAACCCGAGCTCCGGCGAAGTTGGCTCCACCGCCTCTGATGCTTTTAACCTCGGCTCCAGTCAGCTCAAGGCCAGCCTCAAAAGACTCAATAATCTCGTAATCAAAGTAGGCCTTTTTGTTCTGGATGTTCACAAGGCTATTTTACATTGCACATTGTACATTTCACATTTACATTGAATATATGATTCGGGAGGCGACAATCGACTTCATTTTTCCAAAAACATGTGTTGGATGCGGGGTTTGGGGAAGTTTTTTGTGTAAAGGGTGTCAGGAGAGACTTGATTTTGTCGAGCAAATATGCCCGATGTGCGGAGAGGAATCTCTCATGGGATGGACCCATCCAAAATGTAGAACTAGACATGGTATGGATGGATTGATTGCCATATATGAATATCAGGAACCCGTTGCTCGGGCAGTGGTGGATAGCATCAAGTACGGGTTTAATCGCGGGTTGATGGGTGTGGTGTTGAATAATTTTACTTTTGAAACGGGTGTTAATTTTGACTTTCTTGTGCCGGTGCCTTTATATTTTTACAGAGAAAATTGGAGGGGATTTAATCAAGCGGAAGAACTGGGAAAGGTTATTGGTTCAAAGTTAATGGTTCCGGTGGAGAATGTTCTGGCAAGAATGAAAAATACAAAGCAGCAGGCGTTAATGAAAACGAGGGAAGAGCGACAAAAGAACATAGAAAACGCTTTTGTCGCAGATTGTAGATTCCAGAAGTCAGATATCAAGGGAAAGAAGATATTGTTGGTGGATGATGTTTTTACAAGTGGAGCAGATATGAGAGAATGTACCAAAGTGTTGAAAAAAGCAGGGGCGGAGGTGGTGTGGGGGCTGGCACTTGCTCACTAAACGTTTACAATATAAGTTGTGAAACGGGATTTTATTTTGGGATTGATTTTGGTTTTTGTATTTTTAATTGTGGGTATGGGGGTACGTCAAATAATTTCCGGACGGATGGTAAAAGTGGAGACAACGAGGATTTCTGTGGTGACATCGTTCTATCCTTTGTATTTTCTGGCAGGTGAGATAGGTAAAGAAATGATCGTGGTTAGCAACATTACTCCGACAGGGATAGAACCTCACGATTATGAGCCGACAGCCAGGGATATGGCGGAAATTCAGAAAGCAAAGCTATTGATTCTTAATGGGGGAAAATTCGAAGCATGGGGAGAAAAGATAAAAAACGAGTTGAAAAATGTATTGATAGTGGAAGCTTCTCAAGGATTGGTGAAAGGGAATGATACCCATGTTTGGTTATCACCGAAGCTCTTCAAACAGGAAGCTCAAGCAATACTTGCAGGGTTGGTGCAAATTGACCCGGACAATATTAATTACTATTCAGATAACGAAAGAATTTTAGAAAGCAAACTTGATAGATTAACAGAGAAATACAGAAAGGGACTGATCGATTGTCGAGGCCAGGAAATTATTACTTCTCATGCGGCTTTTGGCTATCTGACTAGTGAATTTGGGTTGAAACAGGTGGCGGTAGCTGGCTTGTCTCCCGATGAAGAGCCTTCGATAAAACAATTGACGGAAGTGGCCAAGATTGCCCGAAGAGATGGAATTAAATACATTTTCTTTGAGAGACTGGTAAGCCCTAGATTAGCCGAAACAGTGGCAGAGGAGGTTGGGGCAAAAATTTTAGTATTGGACCCGATCGAAGGAATAAGTAATAATGATATTGCAGAAGGAAAAAATTACTTAACCCTGATGGAGGAAAATTTATCAAATTTACGGATAGCACTTGAATGCCGGTAGATCATACAAATAATATAATTGAAGTTGAGGGAGTATCGTTTGCTTATAACGAGAACTTGGTCCTAGAGAATGTCTACCTAAATATTCACAAAGGGGATTATTTGGGAATAATTGGACCAAATGGTGGCGGAAAAACGACGCTAATTAAGATAATGCTAAGGCTTTTGTCTTCATCTAAAGGAACCATAAAAATGTTTGGTCAGGATATCCATGATTTCAAAGAGTGGTCCAGGATTGGATATGTACCCCAGAAAGTAATTAATTTCGATGTTAACTTTCCAGCAACCGTATTCGAAGTAGTAGCGATGGGCAGATATGGCAAATTAGGATTGTTTAAGTCTTTGACCAAAGAAGATAAAAGAATAATTAATGAAGCTCTCAGACAGGTGGAAATGTACGAATTCAGAGATAGAATCATTGGAGATCTTTCCGGAGGTCAACAACAAAGAATATTTATTGCAAGAGCCCTGGCGGGACAACCGGAGGTTATTTTTCTGGACGAACCGATGGCTGGGGTTGATGTAATGGCTCAAGATCAGTTTTATCAACTGTTGAAAAGACTGAACCGTGAACTGGAACTGACGTTGGTGTTTGTCTCGCACGATATTGAGGCGGTAGTGAATGAGGTAACGGAAATTGCTTTTGTGAACAGAAGTTTGAGCTATGACAACAACCCTAAAAACTTCAGCAAAGGCGACTTGGAAAAACTCTATGGAGACAATAAATTTATTCATCACCACAAACATGCTTGATCTATTCCAATACGGTTTTGCGATTCGAGGCCTTGAGGCCGGGATCATTATTGGACTGATTGCTCCTCTGATCGGTATATTCTTAGTCTTGAGACGTTATTCTTTAATCGCTGATACTCTTGCCCACGTATCACTCGCTGGGATCTCGATTGGTTTTTTGTTAGAAATTAATCCTATTTTGACGGCGATGGTGTCGACGATTTTGTCTTCGGTGGTGATAGAAAGGCTCAGGATTTCTAAGAAAATATATGGAGAGTCGGCTTTGGCGATTTTTCTATCTGGTAGTTTGGCTTTGGCTGTAGTGCTGATTAGCTTAGCCCATGGTTTCAATGTGGGCTTATTGAATTATCTGTTTGGATCAATAGTAACTGTAAGTCAAACCGATCTTTACATTATCGGTGCTTTGGGAGTAGTGGTGATGATGGTGATATTTATCTTTTATAAAGAACTTGTTTTTATTACTTTTGATGAAGAGTCGGCTCAGGTGAATGGTATTCCGACGAGATTCATTAATACATGCCTTATTGTCTTAGCGGCGTTAACAGTATCTTTGTCGATTCCTATTGTAGGAGTATTGCTGATATCGGCATTGATGGTAATACCGGTAGTGACAGCTCTGCAATTTCGAAGGAGTTTTATCAGGACGATAATGATAGCCGAACTGGTATCTTTGTTTTCGGTAGTAGTGGGAATTTTTTCTTCGTTTTATCTGGATTTATCTACCGGTGGGACAATCGTTTTAGTTTCGTTGTTTGTATTCGGAGTTTCCTTGGCGATTAGAAGGAGATAGAGTGAGGAATAATTAGAAGATCTAGTCGAGACAACTTGGTTCACGCATTTCAAAACACCTCATTATGGTACACGAGTAGCCGTCCCTTGTTTTATAACAGTGATTACATCCATCAGAATAGGTTTGACATCCTTGATCAATTAGTTTTTGTATCTTAACGGTATCGGTTTGGTAACCTCCTGTGGTATCTTTTGGGCGACAAGGAATATCCCCACAATTTCCGTATAAGAAGCAAAATCCTTTTTCGTCAATAGTACATTTCCAATTTTGTAG
This sequence comes from Candidatus Collierbacteria bacterium CG_4_9_14_3_um_filter_43_16, assembly GCA_002789895.1. Classification (GTDB taxonomy): domain Bacteria; phylum Patescibacteriota; class Microgenomatia; order UBA1400; family MFAQ01; genus UBA10133. The sequence goes on along the minus strand of PFUC01000077.1, from coordinate 2,883 downwards.
GCTTTCCAAAACTGAAGGCCCCCATACAATTCCGGTATATTCACACACTGGTGTTTTCCATGGTAGCCCCAACATTGTCTTGTAAGGTTTGGGTAATAAAATGCATGAACCGTTCAAGTTCGTAACATAATTAGGAACCGAATAAAGCGTTAGAAAAAGGAGAACGAGGAAACCTCCCAAGAAAAGCCCGATCTTTACGTAAAGGTTATTTTTTCTTATGTTTGGCATATTGTTGTGTGCTCATTTTAGAATAGTATGTCTGTTGCGGAGGCGGTGGGATTCGAACCCACGGGGCCTTGTTAGGCCGCAGGTTAGCAACCTGCTCGAATAACCACTATCGGACGCCTCCAACAAACTCTATTTTAACAGCTATTCTCGGTTTCCTAGCCTCACAAATGATAAAATAGAGTTCTCGGAGAGCGGGCAGGACGGTAATGCGTCAGTCTTGAAAACTGATGAGCGCAAGCTCTAACAGGTTCGACCCCTGTGCTCTCCGCCTTTAATTTGACATTATATTCGGGTTTTGTTAGTATTAATTATGAGAGACAGAAACTTGGTTGAGTATGTGCAAGAGCTTTTCAAATCAGGACTTAGAAAGTGTGAAATTGTCGAGATGTTACATCAGGATGCTACGAATATCAGTCGTTGGTGCAGAAAATCGACTGTTTTTGATACACTCGAAAAACCTGTTACCCGCCAAGAAAGAACTCGTCAATCTTTGTATGAGTTTGATAAGATCATTTTGATCTAAACAAAAATATTGCAAAAGTTTTGTTGGCTATGCTTTATTGGTGTGAAGGAGCTAAATATCCAGGCACGAACAGGATAGAATTTGTCTGTAGTGACGAAAATATGCAAGTAGTTTTTATAAAACTCATGCGGAAGGCTTTCTATGGAGAACTGGTAGAAAATAAATTCAGAGTAATGCTTCAGCTCCACACTACTCATAATGTCAATAAATCAGTGGATTACTGGTCTCATATATTAGACATACCAATTTCTCAGTTTGTAAAACCTCATATAACTGTAAAGAAAGGAACTAGATATCGTCATGTCTACAATGGTACAGCATCAGTTTACTAAACTGACGCGCGAAAGCGCTTGTCGGTTCGAATCCGGCCTCCTCCGCCAAATTGAGTGGTCTCCTATGCTAAGATGAATTGTGGCTACAGAAGATATAGAAATAAGGGATTTAAGTGAAAAGATATTGTTGGAGTTTGAGGCATATGATCGGCCTCACAAGGTTTGGAGTAAGGAGTTTTATAGTTCGGTGATTGTAATTGCCTTTTTGGTGTCGATTATTTTCTATTTTATTGAAGGTGTCATGCTGGTGGTGGTGATCTGGGCACTGGTGTTTATGCTCTGGGCGATGGCTAAATCGAAACCGAGCATGATAACATCGACGCTGACTTCTTGGGGTCTGAAGTCTTTTGATAAGACGTACCGCTACGAAGAGATGACATCTTTTTGGTTTGAAACCAAATGGAGTACCCGGCTGTTAAGGATAAATTTGGTGGCGGTACCGTGGCATCTGGTGGTAGTGATCGACCCGAAAATAGAGGAAGAATTGAAGAATCTGATGCTGGAAAGAGTAATTTTCCAGGAACCGCCCGTGACTTGGGTCGACCGGGCCTTGAAGTGGGTGGGGGAGAAAATGCCTTTGGAGTGAGGAAAAATGCCCCGTAGATGGTAAAATAAGTGTTTGTTCGTGTATGAGTCCGTAGCTCAGCTGGATAGAGCAATTGCTTGCGGAGCAATAGGTCGTGCGTTCGAATCGCACCGGGCTCACTTTTTGGAGGATGGGCAGGACGGTAATGCGTTGGTTTCGAAAACCAATGAGCGCAAGCTCTAACAGGTTCGACCCCTGTATCCTCCGCCTACGGCGGACAGGTCCGCAGATTACGTATCCGTAGCTCAACTGGATAGAGTACTTCCCTCCGAAGGAAGTGGTTGTGCGTTCGAATCGCACCGGGTACACAAAAGTGTAGAATATTGGGCATGATTGAAATGGACAGAGACCCAATCTTTGCTGAGATTAAAGAAAAGATGAGTAAGTTAGGGATTGATGGAGTTTTGTTTGATTTGGACGATACTCTTATTTACACGAGCGAAATATTTATCAGATTTATGGAGATGTATGCAATAGAAGTGGCGGGGAAAATAGGAGTTGAGACGGAAGAACTAATGAATGCGTTACAAGAGATCAACGACGAAGAATACAAATCCATGAGGGTAAATCCAAAAAGGTGGGAGGCAGTGGTAGAAAAATTGGCAAAACATTTTGATCGTGGGGAAAAAGAAATTGTGGATAATTTGGATATTTTGATAAATATTTACAGTATTGAACCCAGAATGAGGACGGGAGTAAGAACAATGTTGAAAATATTGAAGGAGAGCGGGGTTAAGATGGGATTAGTAACCCATGCGAACGTAGAGTGGACAAAATATAAATTGGATCGATTAGGACTTTGGAATTACTTTGATCAGGTAATTATCGTAGACGAGAATGGACACAAACGGGCAGACGATTGGAAAAAAGGCATGGATCTACTGGGAGTAATTCCTGAGCGGTGTTTGGTGGTAGGTGATAGTTTGGGGGGAGATGTACGACCTGGGGACGAATTGGGCGCCAGAACAGTGTACTTGCCTAGCCCGTGGTCTGTCTATAGACAAGGGGGGATACCAACAAGAACGGTGGTTATTAATGAGATTTTTGAATTACTCGCGGCTTTGGATCGATTAGAGTAAAATATACAGGTTCGACGGAGGAGTCGGATAGTGGTCCATTCCACACGCTTGGAAAGCGTGCAGGCTTCGGCTTACGTGGGTTCGAATCCCACCTCCTCCGCCAATTTTCACTTTTTGTGAAATCGTAAGAAATAG
>PFUC01000049.1 GCA_002789895.1 Candidatus Collierbacteria bacterium CG_4_9_14_3_um_filter_43_16 | reverse complement strand
CAAGAACCCATAACCTTTCGGGCTCATTATTGGATTAGAATCAAAACCTCATTTGGGGCTCATCTTGTATTGGAAAAGACTTTGACTTCCTATGATATAATTATGGGGTAAGTTAGCTCACTTCCATCATAAGGAGAATAACATGTCAAAATCTTCGATTTCTGCAGGTCCTATGCGCGTCTCGCTTGTCGGCGAAGATGGTCGCACCCTTCCCCTTCATTTCCATAACGGCCGTTACTATGTCGAGGCTGTTCATGGCCTGAAGTACACCATCAAGGTCAACAGCGAAACCCCCGGTCGTTTGGAAGTTCTGGCTGGTATTGATGGCCGCGACACCTTGGTTAACCAGCCGGCAGATTTGCTTCTGTCCGATGGTTTGATCATCTCTGGATACAGCCAGTATGTCGTCCCGGGCTGGGGCAAGCATGCTACCACCCCCTTCATCTTCACTGCATTCGACCGCGAAACCATCGCCATGCGTGCGACCGGTTCGAACAAGAATCTTGGGGTCATCGCCGTGGCTTGTTTTGGCGAATATGTTCGCCCGCGCCCTACGATCACCCCCCTCAGCTACCGTGGCGGTGACTCTGTCGCCAAAGGTATGCGTGGCGGTCTTGAAAGTATGGGCATGGGCACTGGCACCGATGACAGTGATGTCACCGAGCGCCGTCTCGGCACTACTACGTTCACCCGCGCGAATCAGACCGTTCCTGATGGATTGGTCGAAATCTACGCCATGCCGAAATGGTGGCTTCTTGCCGAAGGCGTCCTTGGCGATGAACCTGCGCACGATGCGAATCATCCTGCTGGCTTCAGACGTTCTCCGAAAAAAAGCGACTACGACCTTCGTTAAACATTCATTCCCGGAGGGTACTATATGTACCCTCCTTTTTTGTGGCAAATGGTTAGGGTGTATCATCTTTATATATATGGATAATAAGAAAAATGAAGTGGTATACGCTTTTATAGATAGTCAAAATCTGAATTTGGGGGTAAGAAATGATATTCGGACGGCAGACGGGAAGCATTTCCGTTACAAGGGTTGGAATCTTGACTTTGGGAAGTTTTACGAATACCTTAAGAACGTCTTGCATGTTGAAAAAGCCTTCATTTTCATCGGGTACATGCCGGATAATCAGGAACTGTATGATGCGTTAAAGCAAGACGGGTTTGAACTAATATATAAACCTATTCTTGAAATACTTAATAAGGAAGCGACTGATATTAAGATAAAGGGTAATATTGATGCCGAGATGGTGATGCACGCCATGATTAACTACCAAAAGTACGACAAGGCTATCATTGTTTCCGGTGATGGAGATTTCTTTTGTTTGGAGGAATACTTGGAGCAAAATGGGAAATTGGGAAAGATAATAGTACCCAACAAATGGAATTATTCTTCTCTGATTGAGAAATACGCGAGTTATTTTCTCAATATGAGTGATTTGAGAAAGAAGCTTAGCTATACCAGACAAGCGAAAAAGGGGATGGATTTACCCCTTCGGGTACCAGTGGCCGAGTCGGAGCCCGGAATGACACAGTCAGGGAGCCGAAAATCAAATAAGAATCAGCCCACGGAGATGGTGGTGGGAGACGGCAAAGGGCCGAAGTATTTTGGGATGTAATAATCGTCATTCCCGCGTAGGTCGAAGATGTCGAGTACTCGCGACCGGGAATCCATAAAATGGGACCAATTTATATAGATTCCGGATCACGCTTCGCTGTCCGGAATGACAAGATTTTGCCCTAAAAATAATGAAAATTAATAATAAAGTAACGGGGAATCGGGGAGAGGACTTGGCGGTAGAGTATCTGGAGAAAAAAGGATATAAGATAGAAGAGAGGAACTTCCGTACCCGATTTGGAGAGATCGATATAGTGTGCTGGGACGCGCAAACATTGGTTTTTGTGGAGGTAAAAACTAAAATAGGGCATGATTTTGGTGAACCGGAAGAGATGGTGGATAAGAGAAAGATGGCGCAGGTGCAGAGGATGGGAGAGGTGTATATGAGAACTCAAGAACTCAAGGAATCAAGAACCCAAGACGAAGAAAGGTGGAAAGGGGCGTGTCGAGTGGATGTGGTGGCGATAGTATTAAAGGAAAATGGGGAAGTGGAAAAATTGGAACACTACGAAGCGGTGTATTAAGACGAATTCGTGGAGTGAGATTCTTCGACTCCTGTAGTATTTGGCAGTCGCTCAGAATGACGAGTGGGGAAGCCGTGTTTACAGGTGGTCGATGATTTTGACTTTGCCGAAGTAGCCAAGCTTGAGGAGTTTTTTGTCACCTGTTAGGAAGATATCGCAATTTGCTTCAACAGCTGAGTGTAGCTGGATGTTGTCCTCTACGTCGTTAGTTGGCCCTTCGGTTGATTTATCTACGATTTTGGTATTGAGGTCAACAATTTCAAATAGTCTAATTTGCGATTGTAGTCTGGTAACAGGAACTTTCTTTTTGAATGAATAGCAGTAAATGTGAACTGAGAGGGGGGATATTGATATACTATGTCCCTCAAGACTCGCCAGAATTTCCGGTTTTCGGTGGATTACATCGATAAAAATGTTCGTATCAAGAAATACCCTTGCCATATTTTTTCATGAGGTGGTCCCTGTAATTCTTTTCCATTTGTTTCTGGCTAAGTTTAGGTAGATTCATTGCCTTTATTATTTTTTTGAGCTCATTAATTTTTGCTTCAGTCATGACTTTAGGCTCGTTTTCTGGTGGTTTGATGGTACCTACCACTTTCGATCTGTGGATCAAACGAATAGATTTGCCAAGTTTAAGCTGAGCTAAGATTTGAGGTGATTTGGTTCTAAGTTGAGTGGTGGTGACGAATTCCATAGTTCAAATGTACACTTAAATGTACATTTTGTCAAGTTGGCGCAATGGATGCTAAAATGGAATTATGAAAAAAATGGAAAGATCGCTAGTGCTTATCAAACCGGATGCCCTGCAAAGAGGACTTATCGGAGATATTATTAGTCGATTTGAGAAGAAGGGTTTAAAGCTAGTGGCCATAAAGATGGTGCAGATGGATGATGAAATACTTAAAAAGTGGTATCACCAGTATGCTGAGGCGCCTTTTTTTCCCATGATTGCCAAATATATGAAGTGGACACCAATTGTAGCCATGATTTGGGAAGGTTACAATGCGGTAGATTTGATCAGGAGAATTATTGGTACTCGTAAGGGGTATGAGGCCGAGGCAGGGTCGGTCCGTGGTGACTGGGGGATGAGCGGGGGAAACAACCTGGTTCACGCCTCCGATTCCTTGGAAAACGTACAAAGAGAGATCGGAATTGTGTTTTCTGAGAATGAAATTCATGAATATCAGACGACGATGGATCAACTGGTTTACAGTGAGGATGAGCTTAATGGCGAGTTTCGGTAGAGGTTGCTTGTCATTATAGGGTCTGGTAGAATAGCCGGGTAATCTGAAAATTTGCTTTTTAAGGAGTTGATATGAAATTCTCAGTTTTAAGGACGTTGTTAAAGAGGGTTATACCAGTTAAGCAGGTGGCTTCCGCCCCTGAGGTGAAAATCGTGAGCCCGTGGCCGGATGGGGCAGAAAAGGTCAACGTTTGTGTGGTGATTTCCACGAATGATTTGCCTCGTGGACGATATACATTTGTGCGACAGGCTTTTGTGCGGGGACAAGAGGCAAAATATGGCATCTATGGTATTAAGGGTGCCTGGCGCGAGTCTGGTCTAAAAGAAGCGGTGATTGCGGGCAATTTGGTAGTGCTGGCTGAATCTGGGCGCAAAGGCCCTCTGTCGGTGTAGGATTATCCGTAGTGAGCTCTCCAACAACG
>PFUC01000038.1 GCA_002789895.1 Candidatus Collierbacteria bacterium CG_4_9_14_3_um_filter_43_16 | reverse complement strand
AGACAAATCCCGGCCAACTCTCTCCGTGCCATCGCCGAGATTATGTCCTGGACACCGCACAACTAAACCTTGCATTTCCACCTATAAAGTCGCTATAGTGATCTCATGGAAACGAATCCAGAAATACCACAGCACATTGGTGACAATTTAACAAAACAGCAAATTCTTGAAAACTCATATCCGGATATAGTAAACAGAATAATTAAGAATTCAAAAATATTCGGTAGCGAAATTAATACTTTCGGTATGGTTTTTGAAGATATTGCAGTACAAGAAAGGATATTGACTAGACACGAAACAGAAATGCAAACAGGGGGTCGCCATATAATCGAAAAGTCATTCCGAAATGCAAAAAAAATAATCGGGTTGTTACATCCACCAAGTACTCCAGATTTCGTAAGCGTCATTTTCGATCCTAACGGACAGCTAATTATTGATGAAGTTGTCGATATGAAATCTTCTTATAAAGCTATGCAGAAAAAAGAAGGGCAACCTCAGAACACGATTAACGTCATGGCAGATATCGTCGATATCATAAATCAAATTATTGAGAGAAAAGATGTCGAAGAAATAAAGCCTCGAGATCCTTCCACACCGAAATTCCACGAAGAACGAATTAAACTATTAAAAGAAATAAAGAATGAAATAGTTGAACTAAGTATCACATCCAAGATAGAATTTTCAGACAACTTAAAGTATGTGGTTGTTCTTCCTGATGGGGAAGAGAAACCCTCCAAATTCCAAGAACAAATTGCCAAAGATATTACCCTAGATGGCCGTACTGTTAAGAAGGAAATAGTTCATAGCCAATTTTCAAAAAGAGACATTCATAAAATCATTGACCATTACGCCGAAACACCATAGAATAAACCCTGATATGGACAACACCACCCAAACCCCATTACCCGAAGGCACCAATGCCGCCGTCACCAGTCTCTTTGCCATTGAGAATCTAATTAAGACCCATATTGCCCATATCGACACGGTCAAGATAGAGCTCCAAAAACAGTCCGAAATGTTCAACGACATTCTCAATAACGATCCGGCTTTTAAAGAAGCCGCTGACGCCGCCAAAGAAATCAACAAGAAAAAGACCGAAGCCAAACAAAACATCCTCAAATCACCTTCCAATGCTTCTTTAAACCAAAAAATCAAAGATATGAAACAGGAAATGAAAGAGCTCAAAAATGCCCTCAGTAATTATCTTCAACAATATCAAAAAATTGCCGACACTGATCAAATCGAGAGTGAGGATGGAGAAGTCCGACAGATAGTCTACTCAGCTCACCTGGTCAAACTCTCAGGTAAGTTCTCCAAATAACAAACATATCCCATAGGGTGTATAATAGACAGGTTAAGCCCTGCAACGGGGTTTTTTAAATGTCAAAAACTCAAAATACCATGCTCAATATCAGAAACATCGCCGTCATTGCTCACGTTGATCACGGCAAGACCACGCTCATAGACGCCTTCATCAAACAGTCACATATTTTTCGTGATAACCAAGACGAAATGAACCAAACCACCCTTCTGGACAGTAATGTCCTAGAAAGAGAGCGAGGGATCACTATTTTGGCCAAAAATATTTCTGTTAATTACAAGGGCACCAAGATTAACATTATTGATACGCCTGGCCACTCAGATTTTTCTGGGGAGGTCGAACGCACCCTAGGCATGGCCGATGGGGCTCTTCTCATCGTTGACGCACAAGAAGGACCCATGCCACAAACCCGCTTCGTTCTAAAAAGAGCTTTTGAACTAAATCTCAAGGTTATCGTGGTTATTAACAAAATTGATAAACCCAACGCCGATATAACCAAAACAGTTCATCGGATCGGCAATCTCTTTCTGGAACTGGCAACTCAAGATGACCAGCTGGAGTACCCAACACTATATTCAGTCAGTCGTACAGGCAAGGTTTTCGTTTCTCCACCGGCAGATTTTAACCAAGAAGGTAGTGTCGTACCCTTACTCGATGAAATCATCAAATATATTCCGACTCCAACCAATAACCAAGAAGGCAGTTTCAAAATGCTTGCATCCTCTCTGGACTACGACTCACATTTAGGACGTATTATAATTGGAAAAATATTTAGGGGAACAGTCAAACCAGGACAAAAGATTACCATCATTGGTGATACTATCAAATCGGGACAAGTTGATAAAGTATTTCTTTCTAATGGGCTAAGCAGGGAAGAAGTAAGGGAAGCTTTTGCCGGAGACATAGTTGCCATTACCGGTATTCAAGAAATTAAGATAGGTCAAACGGTCTCAACTTCGGGTGACATTGAGCCTCTTGCTTCCGCCAGGATCACCGAGCCGACCCTTCACGTCACTGTCGGTCCAAATACTTCACCGCTATCCGGTAGGGAAGGGGAGTTCACAACTGCCCGCCAGATTGAAGAGAGATTAGCTCGAGAACTGGAAACTAATCTCTCCCTCAAACTCCGAAAACTGGAAAATGGTAAATACGAAGTCTCCGGCAAAGGTGAGCTACACTTGTCCGTTTTACTTGAAACGCTTCGCCGTGAAGGCTACGAAGTAGAGGTAGGCAAGCCGGAAGTTATATATAAAGAAGTCAATGATAAGAAATGTGAACCTTTCGAAGAAGTAAATATTGTTGTTCCCCATGAATACTTAGGTACCATTTCCCAAGAAATCGGCAAACGCTTTGGACATTTGATTCGCATGGAACCAATAACCGATCAGGAGACCGAATTTGTTTATCGCATGCCTACCCGTGCCATTCTAGGCTTAAGGTCACTTTTGTTAACCGCCACCAAGGGAACTGTTATCTTTAACAGTCAATTCGTTGACTTCGAGCCAGTTGGTCCAAAACTACCTAAGATGCGTAGGGGGGTGCTAATAGCCACAAACTCAGGTGAAGCCCTTTCCTATGGCCTTCAGGCCGCTCAGGAGCGTGGTATTACCTTTATCGAAGCTGGAGACACTCTATATGAAGGTCAAATTGTCGGAATGAACGCCAAAGCCGAGGATATCGAGATCAACGCCTGCAAAGGCAAACAGTTAACCAATATGCGTTCGAAGTCTTCCGATGGAGTGATTCAGCTCGTTCCTGCCACCAAATACTCACTCGAACAGTGCTTGGACTTCCTCGAATCCGATGAACTTCTGGAGATTACTCCTAAGAATCTTCGGCTCCGTAAGAAATATCTTACCTCTATCGAGCGTCGTCGTCACCGCGAAGAGCTAAAGAATACCTACTAATCTCGACCCTTCACAACGAAGTCATTCTGAACTTGATTCACAATCCAGAATTAAATACTTCACCACCACTTGCTTCACCTTTATGACCGTGCCCAGCTTTGTGGAGGTATTGTTCTCGACACCGATGACCAATCCGAACTCCTCATGGGTTTCTGGACCAAACACGGTGATGTTGGCGATATTTCCCAGCTTACGGAACCTAAGAACCTCATCCTTCTCAAACATTTGGGTGGTTTTTTGTGACTCGGGGCGGACTCGGACCGCCGACCTACTGCTTAGAAGGCAGTCGCTCTATCCAGCTGAGCTACCGAGTCATGTGTGCCGGGAGAGGGGCTCGAACCCTCAAGGGATCGCTCCCACAGGTTTTTAAGACCTGCGTGTATACCATTCCACCATCCCGGCACGCACGTCTATTTTAACTCGTATTGTTTGAGTTTCTCCAGTATGTTTTTCATACTAGCTTTTTCTTTTCCGAGAGAGACAAATAATTGCGTGTCGTGGAGACTTTTTTGCCACTCTTTTGTTCGAGGTCTTTTCTGGCACTACCGGCCACTGATCCACCCAGCTTTGCTACTTGTTTATTTTCAACAAATCCTTGAGCATCTTTGTTTTTAGCGATCTCAGTGGTGGAGGCTTCTCCCAGCATGGAGAAAA
>PFUC01000046.1:4728-8521 GCA_002789895.1 Candidatus Collierbacteria bacterium CG_4_9_14_3_um_filter_43_16 | reverse complement strand
AGAAATAGCCTCGGCGCAAAGCGCCTCTGATTGTGCCTTAGTAGCGGGCTTTTTTTCTAGTTCTAACCTTTGGTATTCCTTTTGGCGAAGACATGATGTACCAAGATTCAACTGGACTGGTTTTCCTCAATTACAGTTCCGCATTCGGATTTATTGGCAACATCTTTTTTGCACTCAAAAAAATTAAAACGCTATTCGGAATACCGTCTCGCGCGGCTGGCTGGTTCTATCGTGGTATTGGCTCAATGGTATCTCTAAAATATATTCAAACTGATCAAGGAAAAGTGAGAAGTCATCCTATGTTATGGGCGTTTCTTATTCCACTAATTTTGATTGGGATTTCGTTTTGTTGGTATTATGTTTAGGGTGACACTTCTTTACTTTTCTAGCCGCAAGATTTTTTCCGAAAGAATTGGGAGCTTTAATCATTCCGACGATTGTTAAGAAATATATGCGTGCCTAAACAAAAAGGGTTGTACAATCTAAAGTGGATTGATACTAATAAAACCCAAAGATGGAAGATCAAGTTGAGGAAGTAAAGAGAAAAACAGACATTGTCGGTGTTGTTTCCCAGTATGTGAGCTTAAAAAAGATGGGAAGACATCATAAAGGCCTGTGTCCTTTTCATAGCGAAAAGACTCCCTCTTTTATGGTCAACGAGGAGATGGGTCTCTATAAATGCTTTGGTTGCGGTGCTGGAGGGGACGTAATTAAGTTTTTGATGGAGATAGAAGGAATCGATTTTCGAGAGGCGTTAGAGAGATTAGCAGAAAAGGTAGGAGTTAAATTGGAAATGAGAAAGTTCGGTATGGATGGGGACAAACAAAAACTACTCGAAGTAATGGAATTAGCAGCTCGTTATTATCATTGGTTATTAACGGAGAGTAAGTCAGGGGAGGAGGCACGAAAATATTTGAAGGATAGAAAAATTAATACCAAACTAATAGAGACTTTTAATCTGGGTTTTTCGCTTTCAGAGTGGAACAGTTTAATTGACTATTTGATAAAGAAAAAAGGATATTCAGAAGAAATACTCGAAAAAGCTGGCTTAATTAGTAAAAGAAGCGGCGGAGGATATTACGATAAATTTAGAGGCAGGATAATGTTTCCTCTTCAGGATTCGAGTGGTAAGGTGGTGGGCTTTACGGGAAGAATATTGCCGATCCTGGCAAAAGAGGGTGAACCAAAATACTTGAACTCACCGGAAACCGAGATTTACCATAAAGGACGAATCCTTTATGGTTTTTACCAGGCAAGACAAGCCATTAGAGAGAGAAAAAGAGCGGTTCTGGTTGAAGGTCAAATGGATATGGTTAGTTCCTTTGGAGCAGGGATTACAGAAACGGTGGCAGTGGGAGGTACAGCACTAACTGAAGAGCAAGTAGAGCTGTTGGCAAGGCTGACTCCGATCCTTTATCTTTCATTGGACGCCGACGAGGCAGGAATTGCGGCCATAAAAAGATCAGCGGAGTTGGCGGAAAAGAGAGGGCTGGAAATTAAAGTGGTCCAAATAGAAGGCGGTAAAGACCCAGATGAGATTGCCAGGAATTATCCGAATAAATGGAAAGAGATGGTGGAAGGGGCAGTAGATGTCTATGAGTTTGTAATGACAAGATCCTTTAAAAAGAACAATATCAAAACAGTATCGGGTATAAAAAAGATAACAGAAGAGGTGGTGCCATTTTTTGTGAAAATAGAAAATACAGTGATTAAAGAAGTTTGGACGAAGAAGCTAGCAGAAAAACTGGGTGTGGATGCTTCGGTGGTTAAATCGGAAATGGAGAGGGTAAGGTCTGGGAAAAACTGGCTTGAAAAATATCCAAGAAAGAATCTTGAAGAGATACCTATAATTGAAAATAAGATGGATAAACTTGCTCGGAGACTGGTAGGAGGGTTGTTAATTTGCCCTTCAGCAAAGAAAAAAGTTAAGCTTTGGATGAAGAGTGTAAGTTTGACGGGAGCGGCGGGTAAGGTTTTAAGCTGGGTTTTGGATAGTGAAGATATGAGTCCAGCTAAGACAGCCGAGTTGGCACCGCCTGAACTAAAAAATTTCATCGAAGAGGCATATATGGCTGAAGGAGAGGATGAAACTGTAGAAAATGATGTTTTGGGACTAGCAGTGCTACTCATAAGGGAAACAATCCGTGAAAGTCGTAAGGGATTGATTGAGGAGATGAAAAAGGCCAAAGGAGTGGGAGACGAATTAAAAGAGGAGGCCCTTTCGGGGGAGCTAAGCTCCTTGGACAGAGAAGAAAACAAAATAATGGTCCTTTTGGGGTAATTCTGAGATCATCTGTGTTAAAATAGGAGGGAATATTATGGCCGACAAAAAGAGCGATTCATCCATTCAACTGAAAATTAGAGACATTTTGGCTTTGGGTAAAGAACAGAGGTTTGTAACCCAGGATGACATCTTGGAGTACTTTCCTCATCCGGAAACCCAAGTGAATGACCTTGATTATCTCTATGAGCTTCTTTTTAAGGCAGACATTGACGTGTTTGAGAGTGTTTTGGTCGGGCAAGATGCAGAGATCGCGGCGGCCTCGAGCGACCTAGAGAAAGAGTTGGAGTCTTTGTCCAAGCTGGAAGAAACCGAAGTGAATGATCCGGTTCGCATGTATCTCAAGGAAATCGGAAGAATTCCACTGCTGAAACGCGACGAAGAGATTGCACTGGCCCAGAAAGTGGAAAGAGGTGACAAGAGGGCTAAAGATATGCTGACCAAGTCAAACCTTCGATTAGTGGTTTCAATTGCCAAGAAGTATATGGGAAGAGGGATGAGCTTTTTGGATTTAATTCAAGAAGGAAACAAGGGGCTAATCAGAGCGGTTGAAAAATATGATTGGACTAAGGGATTCAAATTCTCAACCTATGCTACCTGGTGGATTCGTCAAGCAATCACTAGGGCCATCGCTGATCAAGCCAGAACCATCCGTATTCCCGTTCATATGGTGGAGACGATCAACAAACTGATTCGAACACAGAGAAAATTAATGCAGGACCTTGGAAGAGAGCCCACTGACGAAGAGGTGGCGGAAGAGCTGGAAACGACACCGGAAAAAGTGCGAGAAATATTGAAGATTGCCCAGAAAACAACCTCTTTAGAGACTCCAATAGGTGATGATGAAGACTCACTTTTGGGAGACTTTATTCCGGACGAAAGACAAGCGACTCCCTATGAAGCCACCTCTAGACAACTAATGCATGAAAATCTGGAAGAAGCCCTTGGATCACTTACTGAGCGAGAAAGTAAAGTGCTTCGGATGAGATTTGGATTGGACGGAAGCAAGCCTTTGACACTGGAAGAAGTGGGCAAGGTATTTGGAGTAACTCGGGAAAGAATTAGACAGATAGAGAGTAAAGCTTTGAGGAAACTTCGCCATCCTTCCCGCAGACGGAAGTTACAAGACTATTTAGAATGAAGATGATTTTGAGAATGGAGATGATATATGGCATGTAACTATTTTTGGTGGTTCGATAACTGGAGAGTCAAAAGTGATGAATCCGGAAGAATCAATGGATGTAAGGTGGTTCAGTTTGTCGAAGCTTCAGGATGTGGATTTGGCATCATACACAAGACAAGACTTTGTGAAATTTGGGTGGATAAAAGATTAATATAGTAGAATGTTTGAATGGAAAACAGTTCAGAAGATGAGTGGCCATTTGTATTTCCTCAAGGCACAAAGATAGGAGAGGGAAGAGTGTCATTGGTTAATGAGTTAGGACCTGATTGGGTGATTAAAGAGGTGAACCCAATAAATGAGAGAGGTGAACAGCGAAGTAAAGAAGCAAT
>PFUC01000046.1:3595-4706 GCA_002789895.1 Candidatus Collierbacteria bacterium CG_4_9_14_3_um_filter_43_16 | reverse complement strand
AATCTCCAGAAAGAGTAAAAATACTCAATAAAGAACAGGTAATATTGGAAAAAATATTTGGTAAAGATCATTTTGCAAAACATAGATTTTGATTCGCCAACGCTAGATGGAGAGATAGTATTGGCTCCAAAGGAATTGTTTGAGAGTAAAACTCCTTATATTTTAGAAAATGTGTTAGAACGGTTAGAGAGAATAAAAAAGTACGAAGAGTGGTTAGTCGAGGCTGGTGGGTTTGAGGTTAGTTTGAATGTGGAAGGGTATGATGAGGCAGTAAAAAAAATTGAAGAGAAGAAGGAGGAAATTGATGGATGGGTTAGAGAGAATAAGGAAAGGGAGAGAATAGAGAAAGTAGAAAGTTTTATGAAGATCGTTTTTGTAGGAGAGGTGGTTAAACAGACTACGGATGAGATTCTTGAAAAAGCGAGAGCAATATTGGGTGAGAAAGTGAATGAGCCGGAGTCAATATCATTGCTTGAGAAAATCAGAGAAATCGGTGCTGAAGCAGGAGATCGTGAGTTTTGGATGGCAAAATTCTTAGAAGTGTTGAGATAGATTATTTAATTTGAGGTTTGGGTTTGCCGGGGACTTGATGGTGATTGGGACATCTGGCCTGATATTTCTGTTCTGCTCCAATTAGGACAATCGGCTCATTGTAATGGGCTGGTTGGCCGTTGATGATTCTTTGGGTTTTGGTGGCTGGTTGGCCGCAACATTCGCCGTTGGCTTCATAGGTACAGATAGCTGTGAGTTTATTTATTTCATCAGATAGCGCAAGTAGTGTAGGCATGGGTCCGAATGGTTCCCCCCTGAAATCTGTAGCAAGACCGGAAAAAGTTACCTTGATATCTGCTTCGAGAAGAATCTTGATCACATCGATAATTTCCTCCGACATAAACTGAACTTCATCAATGGCTACCAAATCTAATTTCTGAGTAACCTCCAAATATTGATCAACAAGAGTGAGAATTTCTTGGGGGTGTGAGACAGGATAGGCATCATGTTCGGCGCCGGAGTGAGCCTTGATTTTGTCAATCTCGCCCCATCGATCGTCCAGACGAGGCTTTATTACCAAGACGTGTTTTTTGGCAATTTCGGCGCGGTTGATTTCACT
>PFUC01000046.1:0-3579 GCA_002789895.1 Candidatus Collierbacteria bacterium CG_4_9_14_3_um_filter_43_16 | reverse complement strand
TAGACCCCGAGATTCCTTTAAGCTTTTCTGTCATACGGAGACAATTATGACGTAACGTTGGAATTTGACAAGGGGAAGGGGTTTGAATATGATGAGGTATGTTGATCAACCTAATTGTGAATGCGTTGGCTTTTTATGTAACGGCTTATATAGTTCCCGGAGTGAAGATTGAGAACTTCCAGGCGCTTGCAGTGGTGGCGATTGTTTGGGGTGTGTTGTCAATTGTGCTGAAACCAATCCTGATACTGCTGACTTTGCCGGTGAACATAATGACTTTAGGACTCTTTACTTTCGTGATCAACGCTTTTTTGATAATGCTGATGAGTAATTTTGTGACCGGATTCAAGGTGGATGGGTTTGGAGCGGCGCTTTTGGCGGCAATCGTGCTCGCTTTATTGAACGTCGTTTTGGGAAAATTGGTCTAGCTTAGGCTTGCTCGGCTTGCTTCGAACAGTCAGCTTTGATAAAATAGCAGGGTTCGTTATCACCCTTCGCCAAGGCCATGGAGTGATTTCGGAGTACCTTATATTCCCCTGTAGCTCAGTTGGTAGAGCGCCTCCCTGTAATACATAACTTGCAGCGTTCCGGTGAAAACCGGGATGGAAAACCGGGTTAATTGTCCCGCCGATAGTTTTCGGTCGGGATCGCCGTGACTTTGGTCACTGGTGATCGGGAAGCCTAAAGTCGAAAGACTATGGTGATCCGCAGCCAAGCCTTTTGGCAGGCTCAGGGTGAAAACCCTGTGTTTGTTGATCGGAAGGTTCAGAGACTATACGCCTGGCTCCGTTTAGGAGATGAGATAGTCCAAGCCTCAGCGAAAACTGGGGGCACTTGTAAGGAGGATGTCACTGGTTCGAGTCCAGTCGGGGGAGCACTAACGGACAGAAACAACCACTAAATTACACAAACTGACATAAAGTCCAAACCTAACATCCACTTGACAGATGTAAGGGATAGTTTGTATAATCCTTACATCTAATATAAAGATGTTAGGCTTATGAAAATCGGTAAACTCATCCAACAACCTAGTGGATACCAGGCATTTATCCCAGATAAGTTCCCTCCAAAGGAACAGATTGTCTTGAGCTCAAAAACTCAACAGCTTCATGCCAAGGCTGCTCTTATGTTGGGCAAATTAGATGGTATTACCCAGCTGTTGCCTGATCTGGACTTCTTCATTTTTATGTACATTCGCAAAGAAGCGGCTCGGTCAAGTGAAATTGAAGGCACCCAAGCAACTATTATCGATGTTATTAAAAGTGAGGCACAAATTGAAAGCCGTTTTCCTCAAGATGTCGAGAGGATTGTTCATTATATCCACGCAATGGAATATGGTTTGAAAAGATTAGAGACGCTGCCTCTGTCGCTTAGATTTATACGAGAAATTCACAAGGTGTTGATTGGTGACACGATTGATGCTCCTGGCAAAACGCCGGGTGAATTTAGAATTTCGCAAAACTGGATTGGTGGAGGTTCTCCAAATACCGCTAAATTTGTACCACCAACGCATACGGAAATGAATCGCTGTCTAGATGATTTTGAAAAATTTCTGCATACCACGGACGAATATCCGCCACTTATCAAGGCGGCTTTAGCTCATGCCCAATTTGAAACAATCCATCCATTTCTAGATGGCAATGGTAGAACCGGGCGGCTTTTAACTACCTTCTACCTATGCAAGCTAGGAATCCTTGAGAGGCCAGTACTTTATTTATCTGAATATTTTTTGAATAATCAAAAGACATATTATGGATCATTAAATTCTTATCATCAGGAAAATGCTGACGTTTCTGGCTGGCTTGACTTCTTTTTGGATGGTGTAGCTATCATAGCTGCAGAAGCAATTGAAGCATCGAAAAAAATCAACATCTTACGTCAAACAGATACTATAAAAATTCAATCTTTAGGTCGGAGAACAAAAACTGGCATGACGGTTTTGGAAAACCTTTATAAGCTTCCGATTGTTAGTGTTAAAAAAGTTGAAGAATGGACAGAGCTTTCTCGTCCTCAGGCCAATGATTTAGTTAAAAAACTTGTCGAATTGGGAATTCTTGAACAAAGAGATAAAGATATCGAGTACGGCAGGGAATTTTGGTATAAGAAATATCTGGATTTGTTTGTGAGTAAAGAAGAAGTTAAAAAATCAGAAGATTAACCAACATATGAAGGCATTCGTTCCTTTTTATACATATTTCCCAGAGATAGCTGACAAAGAGACTAAAGTGGTTCAAATTCTGAAGTCAGGAATAAATACTCCTCCAATTGGGGCATACGCTCTCGTTGAGAGCTTTTGTGATGACAGAAAATGTGATTGTCGTAAGGTAATGTTCAATGTAATCGCCATTAGCCAACCAGGAAAAATCTTGGCGACAATCGGTTTCGGTTGGGAGTCAATTAGTTTCTATACTGCTTGGGCTGGTGGTGATCAAGAATTAGCTAGGCAGATGGTTGGTACTTATTTAGAGCCATTATGTGCTCAATCTAAGCATTCAGCATATTTTTGCAGTCTCATTGCTGATATGGTCAAAGAGGGATCGTTTCGATCCAGATTAATTTGCCATTATCAACTTTTTCGAAAGTCTAAACCACACAAACAAAACTGACATGAATCCACCCGACTTTACCCTCGATAAAATCAAATTCGCCACGGATGGATCAACATTCGAGAAGGCAATAGGTTTATATGAAAGTGGCAAAGTAACCCAAGTAGAAGAAGGTATTCGATCATATACAGCAGTTGTTAGCGGTACAAAACCATATCGAGTTTCGGTGGAAGCACGGAATTTTAGATACGCTTCTTGTTCTTGTTATCTGGGTAAAAACGACACATATTGCAAACATATGTTGGCCTTGGCAATTTATGTAGTTCAAGACGGGAAACCATTAACTGCCGATAATAAAAAGATAGTTCAAAATCCAGTTTGTAGTGGTAAGTTGGGAACCTTATCAGATAATGAGCTGATCACTGTAAAACAGGCGATTACCTCTTCTTTGAAATATATAAAAGCCTACACTGGTCCGTCTCGTACTTGGTTCGCATATCAGAATTCGCTTTCCGAAGGTTGCAACCGTTTATCTGCTGTAATCTCTGATTTACCCGTAAGTGTTCAGACATCTGGATTGTTGGTCTATTTACTCTTAAGATTAGACAAGAAGCTATGTACTGGCGGAGTTGATGACTCGGATGGCCAGGTGGGTGGATTTATTGAGGAAGTGGTAGATGTTTTGCTGGAGTTTACCAAACTAGACCCGAGTTGTGTTAACGCCTTTGATAAGTTGAAAAATCGAGAAACATGTTTTGGCTGGGAGAAGCCGTTGTTGAAAACTTTTTAAGTGTGTAGGAAGTGGCTAATTTCCTTAAGCGTATATTCTGGATATTCTAGGTAATTAATCCAATCAATTGTTCGAAAGTCCTCCCATTTCTCGAGCTTTGAAAGTGAAAGGGTTCGGTTATGGTTGTGTTGTTGTGTGTTTAACTGATTTGAGTTATACATAATAGACTTGTCGCATAATTAGTTTTGATAAGATTATGGGCAGACCATACATTACTAAGGTTCTGCCCATGAATCTACTCTATCT
>PFUC01000069.1:16879-25502 GCA_002789895.1 Candidatus Collierbacteria bacterium CG_4_9_14_3_um_filter_43_16 | reverse complement strand
AGTTATCACCGTAATCGCCGTTCTGATCGCCATTCAGTCAACCAGAGTACTGGAAAGATTAAGCGCTAAAGAAGCCTGATCGTTTCGGCTTTTTTAAACATCTTCACGTCTCCTTCATCCGCAGTCGTCACCACTACTTGCCTCCCGAGCATCACTCTGAGAACTTCTTCTTTGTGGATTTCATCCAATTCAGAAAAAATGTCGTCTAAGAGAAGCAAAACTTTTTTGTCACCTTTTTCTTCCATAAAATAAATCTCTCCCATTTTCAAGGCCAACACCGCCATTCTTTGTTCGCCCCTGGATCCATATACAGCCAAGTCTCTCGTCTCAGCTATTACCAGAAAGTCGTCTTTGTGAGGACCCACCAAGGTATAGCCAACCGCCACCTCGGCTTCTTTGTATTGAGACAATCTGGCTTCACTCATCGCACTCATGTCATAAGTTATTTTCAAATCCTTAAAAAGATCGCTCTTCCCAAAAAGATCATTTATATAATCGATCAGAGTTCGTCTCTTCTCTTGGATAATTTGTCCGTGCTTTATCAGAAGTCCGTCCCAAAAAGTTAATGAGTAAGGGCTGGCACTGCCTTCTCGGATCGCATCCAACAGTTTGTTTCTTCTTCTTAGGGCTTGCTCGTAGGTCGAAAGACTATTGCTATAAATATTGTCGACTTGAATCAGCAAGCGATCTAGAAATTTCCGTCTGGTATCCGGGGATCCACTAATGAGATCCACATCTTCCGGCCTAAACAACACCAAAGGTAAAATCCCCAGCATATCCTGTCTTCTTTTTGAGACACCGTCGATCAGGTATTTTCTTTTATTAACCACCTTTCCCACCACCAAGCCTCCGTTAACAATTATCTCCAGCATCATTTTGTCGCTCTTAGGAAGCTCAATTTCCCCACTGACGCGCCCCAGCTCCTGCCCAAACGCCACCATTTCCTCCGTTCTCTTGGCTCTAAAGCTATCACCTATTCCCAAAAGGTAAATCGCCTCCAACAAATTTGTCTTCCCTTTAGCATTCTGACCCACGATCAGATTAACTCCATCGGAAAAATCATATTCAGCCGTTTTATAGTTTCTAAAATCACTTAGTGTAATTTTCCTTAACATTTATACCCATATTCTACTCTTCGGACAATTTACTCAATCACAAACATACAATATCTACCATACAAAGACGCAATGCCCACCTCGCTCCACACACCAGAAGCCATTATCTTCCACTCGTTCTTTGCCAAAATCTGTCTCCATTCGGAAACCATTCGGTATTGATGCCACCAAAACTCAAAGTTTCCCAACGAATCAAACACCGCACCCAAAAACCATTCCACGGCGTTTCTGTAGGTATCTTCAATAAATATCACTCTTTTGGCCACTCGTTTTGCTTCCCTCAGAACTTCAAGGCCGTCATTGCAATGGTGGAGTACATGGATAATCACCGCCGTGTCAAATTGGTTATCCTTGAAAGGCAGTCCATGCCCATCATATATCACCGGCTTCAAATTTTCATAAATACTCAAATTTGATACATCAACGCCTGTGACCTCAAAGCCCTTCTTGATTAACAAATACGAGATTGACCCACTACCCATACCCACGTCCAATACTTTCTTACCGCTTATATGCTTTCCTATATGCTTCCACACCTCATCCGCCTTTCGCACCATCACGCCATGAATTATCTTCGACCAAAAATTTGCTCCCTTTATAGATTCCAATCTAAGTCCTTTTGCTGACCAGACAACTAATGGTATCGGCATCAAACAATTCTACTTTACACTTGACAATTAGGACAGTAGAAAGTTCCTCGACCTCCCAGTTTAATTTTCTCTATTGCCGTTCCGCATTCTGAACATTTTTGGCCATTTTTTTGGTAAACCAAAAAATGTTTTTGATATGTGCCGCCCAAACCGAACACATTCACAAATTTTTCATCCGCGGCGCTCGCACCACCATATTTAATTCCCAATTTTATTACTTTTACTACAGCTGAGTGAAGCCGTTTTGTCTCCACATCATCCAGGCTGTTGGATGCTCTTAACGGATTAATTCGTGCTAGAAACAAAGCGTCATTAACATAGATGTTGCCTATTCCACCAATCTTGTCTTGATCAAGCAATACTAATTTAACTGGCTTTCTCGATCTCTTTAATACGGTAAAGAGGTATTCGGTAGAAAACCCTTCATCGATCACGTCAGGAATTGTCCGTCTCTTTCCCTTTTCATACTCATCCAAGTCAACTATTTTCATCCAGCCAAAGACCCTCATGTCGTTGAAAAAAAGTTTTGCCCTGTCTTTGAAAGTCCATACTACCCTGGTGTGTTTACTTGGCAATTCTCTTATCCAGTCGACAGTTGGATGCCCTCCTACATATACCATCTGCCCCGTCATCTTAAGATGTACTATCACCATTTCCCTTGCTCCCTCAAAATAGATTTCGATCACCTTTGCTTTTCTTTTTACTTCCCTTATTTTTTTTCCCTCTAATATTCTTGGATCCCCTAAAAAACTCTTGGCTCGCAATACTTCCACCTCCGTGATTGTTTTTCCATCCAATACTTTATCTAGCTGACCTCTGATGGTTTCCACCTCCGGTAATTCGGGCATATTACAAATCCCCTCTGGGAGTAAATAATATCCAAAATGCGGAAATGAAACATAATGTAGCGATACTCACAAACAAAAAATTAAATCCCAAGCTACTTACCACAAACCCACCAAGGATAGTTCCCAGCGCCATCACCAAATTCGACACCAAGGCCCAATCAGAAAATTCCATAACTTCTTCTTTCTTGTCTATATGTTTTGAGAATAAAACACCAAACGTTGGTGTCCCAAGTGATTCGGCCAAACCGAATGCCACCTGCACTAAGATCAAAAACAAAGCGTTTTCGATAAAAATATAACACAAAAAACACAACCCTCGGATTATGTAGCTTATCACTAACATTAGTTCTTTCTCCCGGACACGGTCTCCCCATCTGGCCATAAACAACAGAAACAATGTTGATGAAATATAAAATACTGCCGTTGAGATACTTACTAACAAAACCCCTCCGCCAATCCTCTGCACATAAACAGCATATAGGGGGCCCAACAACAATGCGGCAAAAATATAAATTGCATTGCTGACAAACAGAACTTTCAGAGCGGTATTATTTCTCATCCGCTACTATCATATCAATGATTTTCCTTATTTTTCTCTCAAACAATTCTCTGGAAAACTTTCTTGACTGATTAATCAAGATTCTTCTCTTCCAGCTAAATTTTTCAAAACGCAGTATAGCCTTCTCAATCACGAGCGAATCCGTACTGTCGATCAATAAGCCCGTCTTATCATTAACTACCGTTTCCTTAAATCCACCGCCATTGTAGGCTATCACAGGCGCCCCAGAAGCCATTGCTTCAACCACTGTCATGCCGAAATCTTCATCTTTTGCTAATGCAATAAATCCTTTTGCTTTTGCATATAACCCCATCATCTTCCTATCAGAGATTCTTCCCATAAGCTCTACCGCTTCAATTTTTTCCAGCTCCTGTTTGATTTTGGAAAATCCAACGGCCTCGCCCACTATCTTCAGTTTAAAACCACCATGCTTGGTTGCTTCAGCCGCTTCCACGAGGCCTTTCGCCCCCACAAGACGCGATACAATCAAAAAATAGTTTTGCTTTTTTATCCCCTTACTGTTGTTGATAAGTTTTTCCACTTCAACCGGGGGATAGACTACCTCAGATTCCTTCCGGTAAAACTTCCAGACTCTGTTCTTAACGTTGTCCGAATTTACTATCCACTTATTTACCCTTTGCGAAGAATGCCAGTCGAATATTCTCAAAAAATGATTAACTACCATCGCGTACACCCGTACAATCCAATATCTTTGTAAATTAATGCTTGTCTCATAGCCATATAAGAAACGCGGTGGAGTGTGGCAATAAGCGACCACTATGGTACTCGGAGAAACTTTAAAACCTCTCGCAAAATAAGAAGAACACGATGTAATTACTAGATCATATTCGCTCAAATCCATCGAACCCCAAATAATTGGAATCAAAAACCTTAATGGGCTGTATAGGTTCCAGTGCTTGATAAATATAGCCAAAGGGCTCTCAACTATCTTTCTGTCAGCAAATTCTTTATCGCAGGACGATCCTTTTACTCTAAAGGCCGTATAGATTGGTGCATTTGGGTACATATCGGACAAAACCCTTAGCACCCTCTCCGCACCACCAAACTCCTTTATATAGTCATGTACCAGAGCTACTTTCATATGAATACTTCTTGGACCTCCATTTCCCAAGAGTCCTTTGGCAATTTACCTATCAAACTTTTAAAATTCAGTTCTTCAAACAGTTCTACCACTTTCTTTTTGTCATAATTAGCCAACAAACAGTCTTTCCAACTCAGTTCGAGGGGAACGTTTGTGTCTATCTCAGCCAAGTGATAACTTTTTCCAGCCATTTCCCGCTCCATGAGTAACATTGCTTTCACTCTAGTATTGATTTTGGGGTTATTAATATTATTGTAAATATTATCAAGAGATTCGAACTCTTGGATCAGTTTTGTCGCCGTTACCTTTCCAACACCCTTAACACCGGGAATGTTATCTGAAGGATCTCCCATCAAACTTTTCAGGTCGATTATTTGTTTCGGTGTCAAACCATAGACTTCTTTAACTTTATCTTCATCAAATACTATCGATTGTCCGTGATGATTCTGAATTGGTAAATAAACAACCACTCGTTTCTCTTTAATTAATTGAAGTGAATCTCTATCACCCGTCACAATCACCACTTGTATCTCATCATCTTGAGTTTTTGAGTTTTTGAGTTTTTGAGTTTTTTCAAATGCCAACTTTGCCAGCGTACCAATAATATCATCGGCCTCAAAACCCTCGATCCCGTATTGAGGAATATTGAGTCTCTCTACCACTTCTTTTGTCCTATCTATTTGCGTGGCCAACTCCTCGTCCATCGGCCTCCTATTGGCTTTATACTCTTCAAACTCTTGTTTTCTAAAGGTCGGTCCTTTCAAGTCCCACGCCACAGCCAAGTGGGTCGGCGAAAGCTTTTCAATTACCGAAAGCAACATTGAAGAAAATCCGTAAACGGCATTAATGAGTTCTCCTTTGGGTGTACTGAGTGGCGGATATGCATGATACGCCCTATGAAGCAAGGCGTTGCCGTCAATCAATATCAGCTTCTTCATTTTTTTCTATTGATGGCTTAGCTTTTCCGACAATTTCTTCAAATTCCTCTTGTTCGACTGTCTCCACCTTAATCAATCTATCAACCAATTTATCCAGAATTTTTCTATTCGTTCTAACCAGTCTCTCAGCAACTTTGTACCCGTCATCAATAAATTTCTTTATTTCAATGTCTACTTTAGCTTGAGTGACTTCCGACAACCTTACACTATCTCCCATGGAGTAACCCCAGGCGTTCGTATCTACCGTCTGATTAAAAGAAACCGGCCCCAAATCACTCATACCAAAGTCTACCACCATTCTCCTGGCCAGTATCGTCGCTCTCTCAATGTCACTCGCCGCACCGGCCGTAAGCTCATTAAAAACAATTTTTTCGGCCGCTCGCCCTCCCAGCATCATCGCAATTTCATCTTTTAGTTCAGACAGTGTTTGTTGATATTTATCTGTTTTGGGGCGACTCATGGTAAACCCTAGTGCCATTCCGCGAGAAACGATACTGATTCTATGGATCGGGTCAGTCCCCATCAACAAATGACCTACCACGGCGTGCCCAGCCTCATGGTAAGCCGTCATTTTTTGTTCCAATTTCGACTGGAGTCTTTTTTTCTCAGGACCCATTTTTACTTTCATAGCCGCTTCTTCAATGTCTTTCATCTCAATTTCCTTTTGGTTATCTCTAGCAGCGAGTATCGCGGCTTCGTTCAACATATTTTCAATATCTGCACCGGAAAAACCCACTGTCCTTTCCGCAACTTTGTCCCAATTCAGTTCCTTTGTAAAAGGTTTACCTTTTCTGTGAATCTCCAATATCGCTTTTCGTCCTGCAATATCCGGCATATCTAAAGTTACTCGGCGGTCAAATCTACCAGGTCTCACCAGTGCTGGATCAAGCACATCTGGTCTGTTTGTAGCTGCCAGCACGATCACGTTGTCAGACTGTGTGAATCCATCCATCTCCACTAATATCTGGTTAAGGGTTTGTTCTCTTTCGTCGTGTCCTCCGAAGCCACCGCTACCACCTCGGGTTCTACCTATAGCATCCACTTCATCAATAAAAATAATTGAGGGAGAAGCTTTTTTGGCTGTTTCAAAAAGATCTCTCACCCGACTTGCACCCACCCCCACCAACATTTCCATGAACTCAGATCCGGCCATCGAGAAAAAAGGCACCCCCGCTTCTCCGGCCACTGCTCGAGCCAAAAGTGTTTTTCCCACCCCCGCAGGTCCGGTAAGAAGTACTCCTTTTGGTGTTCTCGCACCCAGGTCACGGTATTTTTTAGGATTTTGAAGAAAATCTACCACTTCTTCTAGTTCTTTTTTGGCTTCATCCACCCCGGCAACATTCGAAAATTTAACATTCTGCTTTCCTTTTGCGAACAATTTTGCTTTACTCTTACCAATACCAAACATGTCTCCACCTCCACCTTGCCGCTTCATCAAATAAAACATCAGTACACCAAAGCCGATAATCGGCAATACTAAAGACATTACATTCCAAAATCCATTAATAAAGTCTTGAGAAACCACTTCTACTTTCACCTTACTTTCATCTACACCCGCCTTTTGAAGCTGGTCCATAAAACTCGCTCCTTCTTCCTTGCGAGACATTCCCAAAATCTGATTATCAGAACTGTCTTTTGGGTACAACAGAATTAACTCTTGACCTCTAATTTGAACCTCCTCGACCTTTCCGGATTTAATTTCGGCTATCGCCGTCGACAAGGGTAGTTCTTTTACAGCTCCAGTCGAACCCAAAATAAATTTGACCAACCCAGGCAAAAAGAGAAATAAGATTAAAATCCAAATCATCAATCTCCTCAAATTAAGATTAAATTTAAACTCTACCTTCTTGGTTTGTAACTTTGGTTGTTGTTGCATATCAATCTCCCTATCTTATCACCGATCCAGGCTTAATGGCTTCCGGTAAAAACAATAAATTCGGCCGCCCTGCCGTATCAACCATCAATAACATCCCCTGAGATTCCTCATCACCCATTTTTTTGGAGTCCATATTCACCACAAACTGCATTATTTTTCCTTCGACATCTTCAGGGCTATACCACTTTCTTATACCGGAAAACAAAATTCTTGTGCCTATTTCTTCTCCCATATCCACTTCCATTCTCAATAGTTTATTACTCCACTCAGGAGCAGTAGCCGAGATCACCCTTCCCACGCGAATGTCTAATTTTTCAAAATCCTCGTAGTTAATTATTGCTTTCATATATTGTCATTCCGGACTTGAATCGGCTGATAGTACCCGAAGGGGTAAATCTATACAAATAAATTCATTATTAAAATTTATAGTCAATTTTCATTGCCTGCTTAACTTTTTTTAAAACCATTCCCGAAACCACCTTTCCTTTTTCGACGCCTTGTTTCAAAATCTCATTTACCCTCTCCGGATTTTTCTCCAAATCAGCCCTTCGTTTTCTCATCGGTTCTAGAACATTGTTTATCGCCAAAGCCAATTTTCGTTTTACCTCTACATCTCCAACCTGACCATTCCTGTATCTATTCTTCAAATCCTCCACTTCCTGTCTATTTGGATTAAATGCATCGTGATAAATAAATACCGGGTTTCCTTCAATATGACCGAAGTCGGTAGGCTTTAATCTGGTCTGGTCGGTATACATTTGTCCAACTTTCCTATTTACTTCATCAACTGAATCAGACAGGTAGATACTGTTACCCAGACTTTTACTCATCTTGGCCTTCCCATCAAGACCAATCAGTCTGGGAAATTCTCCCACCAATGCCTCAGGCTCTACTAAAGTATTCCCATAGAGGTTATTAAATTTCCGGACAATTTCTCTCGTTTGTTCGATCATGGGTAGCTGATCTTCTCCCACAGGTACCAGATTGGCCTCAAAAGCAGTTATGTCTGCCGCCTGAGATACAGGATACATAGCAAACCCAGCCGGGACAGAATCACCAAAACCTTTTTGTTCTATTTCTGCCTTAATGGTTGGGTTTCTTAAAACTCTGTTCAAACTCACCATGTTTAGATAAAAAACGGTCAGCTCGGCTATGGCCGGAATCTGTGATTGGAGCACTATGGTTGATTTGCTTGGATCAATGCCCACAGCGATATAGTCCAGCACCAATTCCCGCACGGAATCAGCCACTTTTACTGGATTCTCGTAGTTATCCGTTAAAGCCTGAACATCGGCTATCAATATATACTGGTCATACTCGTCCTGAAGCTTAACTCTATTCGCTAAAGAACCCGTATAATGACCCAAATGTAATTTGCCACTCGGTCTATCTCCTGTCAGTATTCTTTTTTTCATATTTCTCACCATAAAATGTTAAATGTAAAATTTGAAATATTTTGTAGCAGGGACGGGGGTCGGACCCGTGACCTCGGCCTTATGAAGACCTTGCTCTACCACTGAGCTACCCTGCCATGA
>PFUC01000069.1:0-16802 GCA_002789895.1 Candidatus Collierbacteria bacterium CG_4_9_14_3_um_filter_43_16 | reverse complement strand
ATAATCCTGCTTAATTAGGGGGCGGAACCCTAGACCCGCAACAATACACGTGTCCGAAAACTCAGAGTGGTTCTACATTGATAACAAATTCCACCACTTTCTCCAATTCGGTACGAATTTCACCAGCCTTACCTCCTCCTGGGCAAATGCCTTGTCAGGCATCACCACTAACACCTCCCCCTCCTTCTGCATGTTAAGTTTCTCTCTAATGATTTTTTCTTTATAGTCGTCAGTCATCACCATCCCTAGTTTCTCTTTTAGATCTTCATTTTTCTTTTTTTCGATTTCTAGCCTCCGATTTGCTTCTCCTATTCGACC
Source organism: Candidatus Collierbacteria bacterium CG_4_9_14_3_um_filter_43_16 (assembly GCA_002789895.1). GTDB lineage: Bacteria > Patescibacteriota > Microgenomatia > UBA1400 > MFAQ01 > UBA10133. Next base: position 16,484 of record PFUC01000069.1, on the reverse strand, counting down.
AAAACCGGTTCTTATCTGCCAAACATCCCTCGTAAGCGAGATTATGAGCAACCAAATAATCACCAAAATTAGAACTCTATACCACCCCTTTTCGTGCTTGCTTCTGGTGCTTTTATTTACCACTTGCTTTTTTGTAACCTAGAGTGTTATAATTAGAGACATAATACATATTAACCAAAAATGGACCAAAACGAACTCAATATCAAGCTAGCTGTTTCTGCTTTTAAAAAACATCTTTCCCAGCAGGGCAGAGCTTCTGCTACCATCTTAGCCTATTCAAAAGACATCGAGCAACTGGCTGATTTCGTCTCCAAATCGAACATTTTTAACCTCAAAGAAGTCACTAAAGATCACATCGACTCCTTTAAGGCTCACTTGGCGGAAAATAGCTATACAACCAAATCTATCTCAAGAAAAATCAATTCTATTAAATCCTTCTTCGCTCATGTGCAGGCTAATGGTCTCATTTCCGAAAACCCGTCAGTTGGCGTTTCTCACCCCAGATATGATACTAAACCACCTCGGATTCTAAACAAAATCGAATATCGAGCGCTCAGGGATGCTTGCCGTGAAGATGTTAGAATGGCAGCCATCGTTGAGATCCTCCTCCAAACCGGTATGCGTATCTCTGAATTAGCCAACCTCAAGATTTCTGATATAGATAAAAACACCAACCAAGTCACCATTAGAGCCTACGAGTCTCATCCAGAGCGTATTATACCAATCAATCAACCTGCCAGAGAAGCTCTTGATCGATACTTGACTGTAAGGCCAAAAAGTGCCAACAACAGTGTTTTTATAACCAAAACCGGAAACTCCTTCCTAATTAGGAATATTCGTTCCAATTTAGACCGCTATTTCCACATTGCCGGCATCGAAAATGCAAAAGTCAACGACCTCAGACACACCTTTATTGCTCAGCAGTTAACTTCTGGAAGTCCTTTGGTCTACATTAGTAAACTCGTTGGCCACAAAAGACTCTCTACAACCGAGAAATATCTGGAATTTATCTCAGAGAAACCCGCAAAAGACAAACCAAAAATCATCGATCTTTAACCTCTCTTGGTTAATTTTTTAATGGTTTCCAGCGTAGTCTGAGATAAAAACCCCAAAACATCTCCCATTTTTTCCAAAGACCCTATGGCTATAGCCAGCCAGCCAGAGGTGGTTCTTCTCGTATCCTCGAGGATCAAAAAGGCATTCTTTACCCCCGACACTTCAAGTTGTTCACCCGTGACTTCATCCTCCAGATAAATGGTCACAGGGTTTCCATTCTTCCCCAAGTCTAGATTTCCACTTATCAACATTTCTTGCGGCCAACTATTTTCCACATAATCATCGAGACTATTCTTTATTTGAGACACCCTCAAAAGACGATCATATTTTACTTTTATCTTTTGGTTTTTGGTCTTCATCTTCATTTGTGGGTCGAGTAGGATTCGGACCTACGACATCGAAGGTATAAGCTTCGCGCTCTAACCAGCTGAGCTATCGACCCGATTACCTGATATTTTACCTCATTGTTGGCTACAATTTTGACCTTCTTTCTATTTCTTCCGAAACCTCGGCAACATCTCGACCAAATTTCAGTCTGGACAACTCCTTAATCATTCTCGCTATTTCGGCACTACCTTGAGCCTTCTCCGCCTTCAGATCTCGTCCAACATTCATTGAAAACGGAGGCACTGGTGTCCCATTGACGATCGTTTTCACATAAATATTTTGAGCCGGTATGTTCGATAAATCTATTTCGTTGAAGACTCCTTCAAATTCTTTGGAAAGTATGGCTGCATCTTGCACACCTACTCGATAGGTCATTAGGGTTCCACAATTCCCAAAGATGGCGTCCCTCACCTGCTCATCTATCTGACTGACAAATTGATTAGCCAAGACTAAACCAATGCCATACTTGCGGACTTCGGAAAGCATTTGAGCAAAATCCGGAGTCGCAAAATTTTGGAACTCATCGACATAAAGATAGAATGGCCGTCTCTGTTCCTTGGGTACTTCCTGTCGTGAAAGAGCGGCAGCCAATAGTTTTGGTACCAAGACATTGCCCAAAAAGTTCGAATCCTCCTCTCCCAGAAGCCCTTTGGCCAATTTAAGAAATACAATCTTGCCTTCGTCCATTGCAGTTCTAAAGTTCAAAGCACTCTTGGACTGACCTATGATGTTTCGAATCATTTCATTGGTCACAAATCGGCCAAATTTTGAGGCAATATAGTCGAGAGTTTCTGATTTATGGAAGTCGCTAGTTTGAGCAATTTGGTCAGTCCAATAACGTTTCACGATTGGATCTTTGACCAATGGTAATATTTCTTGCACGTATTTCTGGTCAGTCAAAGCTCGGTTTACTTCTACGAAGGTTGCCCCCGGAACCATGGCCACGGTGAGCATGGCGTTTCTGATGGCATGTTCAAATCGCGGGCCTACCATTCCCGTGCGATGGGGATCATACAGCTTATACATGAGGTTAATTATTGAAGAAGCTACAATATGCATTTCGTCATAGTTAGCTACTTCCAACAAATTAAGCCCCACAGGCCTATCTTTGTCCGATGGATCAAACAGAATTACGTCTTCGGCTCTTTCCGGTGGCACCAATTCCAACAGTTCTTCAATTCCATCCCCATGCGGTTCCATAAAACAGAGTCCTTTTCCGGCCCTCATATCTTGGATTATCATCGACTTGAGTAATTCTGTTTTTCCGGTACCCGTTCTCCCAATGATATACAAATGTTTCATCCTGTCAGTTTCGCCCATAAAGATATTCCTCTCTTGCCCTCTATATACGGATCGGCCCAACCACAGACCACTTTCCGGAAATTCGCCGGAGGCAGGAGCTGTTTTTGCTGTCAACCAAAAAATGTGGGGTGTTTCAATGGTTTTATTTGGTAGATGCCAGACTGTTGCCAGTTCGTCAATTGACAAAATAGAATTCAATCCCCACAAATTTTGATACCGGTAAATAAAATCAAGCATGAAAGATTGTTTGAATCTAATTTTATTTCCGGAAAATGAATTTTGGTTGCCGGCAAATTGGGAGAAGGTACCCTTTAGATTGCTCAAATTAGCTTTTGCTTGCTCCAGAGTGGGCGACACACTAATGATTCTGATACTAGTCAGGAAACCCACCTTGGAACATTTATTGGTAATAGCTTCTATATCCTGAGGATTCATTTTAAACTTGGCCTTTTCTGGATCTGCCTCTTCTTTTTTCAATTTTGAAACGTATCCAAATCCAAATTTGCTCCAACTAGACTCGGCTGGAGAAATTATTATCTGAATGGCCGCCGCCTCATTATCGTTAAATTTGGCCATTGCCGAGGTAATCGAAGACAAAGAATCCACAGGCAATTCCTTAAAATTCTTGATAGGTTTAAAACTTTCGTTTTTTAGGGTCAGCTCTGCAAAATCAATTTTGGTATCTTTATAGAATATATTGTATTCGTCGACCTGCTTGACATGAGTTCCCGGATAAGTTCCGGAAATCAACTTTTCGACCAGCTCCATGTTTTTTTTATGACAGGAAACATAAAACCTTATATCTTCCTTTTTTCCTACAATCTCCAAAGACAAATGCTGTTGGGAAGCAAATTTTTGCCAAAAACCTCCTTTTTTAACCGAAAAGAACGAGGCAAACATTTGTTCCACAGCATCAACTTTGACTTCATTATCTCGTGGAACAGCAATTTCTAACAAGACAAAGTTCAAACTCACTTCCTCTCTGTTCCTATTTCTTACCCAAACCACAAACAGCATCCAAACAACAATCATCGTTGCGGCCAAAAAAGCTATCCCTAAAAATATTACAAATAAATACTGAATCCAAAAATTTAAGTCGATCATCTATAAGTATTTTGAGACATATAAAAAACTCTCCCTGGATATTTTTTTATCATCATGACACACCACTCGGACAACCATCGAACACCCTCTAAAATGTTTTGCTTAAGTCCATTCTCCAGTTCCTTCTGATCCATGGGGAGCATTATTTTCTTGGCTTTCACTACGGGAGCAATTCCCACGCCGCTTTTATTGCTCACATTTTGATTAGCTTGTGTCGCAACAACTGACTGTTGTGGCTGATTTATTTGAGGTTGTTGAGTTTCGGTTTGACGCTCTACCCTGTCAATATAGCCCTGAATTTCCTTCAAGGCCATTTCATCCGGAGTTAATTGACGTTCTATTTCCTTACCCAAAGCAGGCATATCTAACTATACCAATTTTTTTAATCAAATTCTCGACTAATATTTTGAGCCTTTCCCCGGTCTTCTCCTCAAAGAAAGTAATTCCACAAGCTGGATATAAGAAAACTATAAAGTTACGCCACTGTCAGTTGTTCGACCCTCAAACATACTCGATCTGAAGCTTAAAACAATCAAAAAAAACCGATATATAGTCAAAATGAGCCACGAACCTGATATTAGCAATGTCAACAAAAGACTGATAGTAATCAAAATTACCCAATACCATTTAATACCCCTTTTTTACATCTGTCAAATTATCTATAGAGACCGCCGCAAACCATATCAGAACCATACGAATAGTATCACAATCCTACTTGAGTTCTCGAGTTCTTGATTCCTTGAGTTCTTATATTTTCCCCTCCGTCGGATCAATATCACAGCCAGCCACGCAAGCTAATTCTTGTGCCGCCTTGGTGTAATCTTCCTCCTCATAACGGAAAAGTTTACTAAAATCGATCGGAGGAAAAGCAAACTTCAATCTTTCATACTCTTCTTTATCAATCTCCTGATATGGCATCTGAGAATAGGCGGCATCAAAAGCTGGGAGAAAAGCCATGCCACCTATCAGATTCCGATGTTCCCATACCCATTTTATTAGATCAATGACTTCATCAGGGTGATATGTAATTGTCACACTAGGGTTATGCTCCGTCCAATTAATCTTATTTTGCAACCAATATTCACACTGAGCCACCGCGGAAAAGCTTTTCCGCGTCACCGCTCCGTCTGGTGACTTTACGGGAAAGTGAATCACCCAAGTATTTGCAGTTTCTGAGGTTTGTCCATTTTCAGGGTCCATTGGTACTTTTTCGGATTTCAACACTGTGTAAATTGATGAATGAGTATTCACTCTAATATTTCTCACATAATATGGAGCCCACCTGGCATGTATTCCGGATGAACAATTAAATAATTGTGAAGAGTTACCCGAAGGTTTGACACATGTGACCGCCGCCGCTTGGTTGACTCCCAATTTCTCAGACATCACTCTATTCGTTTCAATAGCTACCTGTCTCAATCGGTTCTGGACTGCGGAATCTTGAGCCACCGAACTGTCCATTTGCCCATTAATATCTACTCCCAACAGCCTTTCTTCCTCACAGTTCTTTTTCCACGTCGACCTAAGTCCCAAAAAGTTCGTTGCCATGGCTTGTATCGTACCAATAATTGCCGCCACCTCAACTTTTTCCTTTAATGATTCGTAGGTATCCTCTCGTCTGGCAATCGCAATTGACAAATTACAAAACTCGAACGGTCTTAGAATTATCTCCCCGCAAGGATTTGTTCCAAACTCCGCCGGGCTTCTCCTTGCCGGTCTCATATCCAAAGCTGATTGACGATTAAATATTCCCGGTTCACCACGACCGGATTTCACCATTTCCAACATTTGCGTCATTACCTCAAACTGTGTTAAGCCGGATAACGGCCAAACGGCACTGTTGTTGGCATTCCATCTTTGACTGTTATCCCGTTCAAAATCACCAGTTTTACTATTCCACATTTCCTTATCATCAAAATCAAATAGGGAGATCATTGCTGTTCGCCTCATTCCTCCCGAAACCGCCGCATTTCCCACTTCACACATCATGTCATGCGCATCTATGGCCCGTAGGAAGCTTCCTTGTCGTGAAAATATACGCTCTCTTACAAACTCCAGCATCCTCCTCAACGGTTCCGGTCCAGACGACCGACCGCCTTTGGTTCTCAAAATTCCCCCCGCCGGACGGAGTGCAGAATAATCAAATTTGATATCTCCGCCATCAAACCATGTCTGTAAACCAGTTTTTAATGCTTCTGCCCACCCTTCCGTTGAATCATCAATCAATAGTTGCTTTGTTTCCAAACCGTCTTGACGTTTTACCCGAGGGAGATTTTCTACATATCGATTCTCCACCGAGAATCCTACTCCACAGCCATTCATCGAAATAATTAGTGCCTCAACAAACGAATCAATATTATCCACCGGCTGGTATGAACAATTGTAAATACTAATATTATTTCTCCTGGCCGCCGGACCCGCCATCGCCAGAAGTCTCATTGAAGGAGTTGCTTTCATTTCCAGAATTGCCTTCCTAATTCTTTTATACACATCCGCTCCTAGTTTTCCTCCTGAAAGTTCATGCAAAAAGTCCACCGATCTGTCCACGGTCTCTTTCCACGTCTCTCTTCTTCCCAAGTCATAATTAAACCTCGAATACTTATCAAAAAACTGGAATTTCTGAATCTGATTTTCAAAATAGATATCGCTCTCAGAAAAAGCTTTTGCTACTTCTTTGGGAATTGGTCGAGAGTCACGTAACTTAGCATGTTCTACCCTGTAAATAATATAGTTCTTGGCCGCCTCAAACTCTCCTGCCGCTTGCAATACAAGCTCGACTATATCCTGAACCTGCTCCACGGTCGGCTTGCTATATTTTGCTCCGATTATATTTACCACCCTTTTTGCCAATTCAATTATCGAAGTTGATGATTCTCTATTCAAATCGTCGAAGCAAGACCTGATCGCTTTTTCAATTTTTTGCACCTCAAAAGGAACCACTCGACCATCTCTCTTGACTATTGTCTTTGGAAACTCTATTTTGATTTTCTCGCTCGTCTTATCTTTAATTTTTTTGCTAGTTTTCATATTTTGTTAACGGGGTTAGTAATTTAAATAGGCGCCAAAATAAACCGCTTGTATTCATCAGCATTATTAAAATCCATATACACACTGGCAAATCTCAAGTATGCCAGTTCATCCAAGCGTCTTAAACGATTCAGAACCATTTTGCCAATATCACTGGCACTCACTACAGTTGTGTTTAGCGTCAATAGCTTACTCTCGATCTCATCGACCAAATTCTCGATCTGGCGTCCGGAAACCTTCCGCTTATAACAAGCCTTCATTATGCCTTTTGCGAGTTTGTCTCTGTCGTATTGTTCGATCTTGCCATTCTTCTTGATTATTTTCAGATCGATGTTGACCAGTTTCTCATGAGTGGTGAACCTTTTTCCGCATTTTTTACACTGCCTCCTTCTTCTTACCCCTTCCGCTCCGGGAAGGCCTCTGCTTTCCAGCACGTTTGTGTCCTCATTGTTGCAATATGGGCAGTTCATAGTGGCGCGATATTTAGCGTTATCAATCATCATCTAACGCCACCGGTGGTATGTCAACTGGAACACAAAATATCAGATTGGCTCATCGAAGCCGATCTCCGCAAGATCTTCTTCAATTACGAATTCTCTTGTGTCACCGTGACACTGTGGCACTTTCTCCTCATCCCAACACCGCCAAATTCATACCCATCCTGGCTAAAATTGATCCCGTAGTGTTTCCTGTTTCAATCCGTATCCAAGCATTAATCACCCCGCTTGCTCCCGAAAATAGCACTACTCCTATCAAATCCCCTACCCCCAACTCGTACACGAACAACAATATAGGAAGTCTTATTACCGCCACCATCAATCCCACAATCAACAAGTTTACCCATTTCCCTTTTTGAATTTTCTCTAAATAGCCTGCAATAAATCCACTAAAAGTTAGTTCTTCGGTTACCGCCGTCGCCAGGGCGACACCTATCAAGTTGACTTCCCACTTCATTCCCGATAAATTAAACCGTTTGATCAGGACAAAATATAAAATCCCGAAAAAAAACCCTACCAGAGTTGATATTGACCAACGTTTGCCAAAAATAGTTACTCGTCCTCCTTTCAAAGATAATTGCCACCAAAAAAGTGGCACCAACCAAATTATGGGTTTAAACCAAAGCTCTTCAATTGCCTCAGGCAATCTAACAAAATAACGGGAACTTCCCCAGAAGAGTAATAAATATACATAGTAGTACCAAAGTCGTCTCACAATTAAATGGTACCATACGGACTTGCCTGCCAAAGGCGGGTATAATGTAACCACCATGTTGGTTAGTAGAAAAGAAATCCTTCACTCCATCGAAAAAAGCAATCTCAGAGTTATTGGCCATCGGCGCCTCACCTTGATACAAATTCTATTAATCATAACTGGATTTTTTTTAATATCCCTTTTTGTTCTCCTTAAAGACGTACCCAGTCCGGCTAAGCTTGTCAAAACACCTGCCCCGGTCAGCACCAAAATCCTTGATCGCAACGGCAAGCTTCTTTATGAGGTATATTCGGAATATCGGAGAACACCTATAGCTTCTAGCAACATTCCCAACTTTGTTAAGAAAGCTACTATCTCGATTGAAGATAAAAACTTCTATCGGCACCATGGTCTTGATACTATTGGTATTCTCCGTGCCGCTTTTAATACCCTCAGGGGTAAACGACTTGAAGGAGGATCCACTATCACTCAGCAGCTCGTCAAAAACTCGCTCCTCTCAGACCCAAGCCGAACTATTACTCGAAAAATCAAAGAGGCCATTCTGGCTCTGGCCACCGAATTCTATTACACCAAAGATCAGATTCTCGAATTGTATTTGAATCACGCTCCTTATGGAGGAACCATCTACGGTATCGAAACAGCCTCTCAAACCTATTTTGGTAGATCAGCCAAAGATTTAGACCTTGCCCAGTCTGCTTTGCTTGCTGGACTTCCTCAGTCTCCCACCCGATACTCTCCCTTCGGAGCCAATCCAGAGCTAGCCATCAATCGTCAGGCAGAGGTTCTTCGTCGGATGTTGGAAGATGGTTACATTTCTAAAGAAGAAGCTGACATTGCCAAAAGTGAAAAATTGCTTTTTTCCAAAAAAAATATTTCCATCAATGCTCCTCATTTCTCCCTTATGGTACGGGATGATTTGGTTCAAAAATACGGTGAGGATAAAGTCAATCTCGGGGGATTAAGGGTCACTACTACACTCGACCTTGACCTACAAAACTATGCCCAAGCGTCATTGTCTGCCGAAATGAGTAGAATAGCTAAACTTAAAGTCAGTAACGGTGCCGCTTTAGTCACTCACCCCAATACAGGTGAAATATTAGCCCTTATCGGGTCTAAAGATTACTATGATGACACCATTGACGGACAAGTAAACGTCGTCACCTCACTTCGTCAACCGGGCTCTTCCATCAAACCCATTAATTATGCCACAGGATTACTCAATGGTTGGCCTACCAGTACCTCATATTTAGACGTTCCCACCTGTTTCAACGTCTCTGGTCAGAAGCAATATTGTCCTAAAAATTACGATAACACCTTTCGCGGCCCGGTATCAATGAGGCTTTCACTTGCCAACTCGCTTAATATCCCGGCTGTCAAAATGCTGGCCCTAAATGGTCTCGACTCCTTTATTGCCACCGCCTCAGCAATGGGAATCTCTTCATGGAAGGATCAAAGCCGATATGGTCTCTCTCTTACCCTAGGTGGAGGTGAAGTTACCATGTACGATATGGCCAAAGCTTTTGGTACATTTGCAAACCAGGGAGTAACTGTCCCCTTAGTTTCCGTTCTCAAAGTCGAAACCTACAACGGACAAATTTTAGAAGAATATCAGCCTGAAAAAATGGCCAATCTTGTTTCTGTTATGCCCACGAAGTGGCTAGATTTTTGGAAATCGCAAACATCCACAGCCATCTCATCACCAGGAGATCCTAAGGTGACTTTACCTTTAGAGGTAACCTTCCTCATCTCGGATATCTTGGCCGACAACAATGCTCGTTCTGCTGCCTTCGGTACCAATAGTAAACTGGTTATTCCAGGACACACTGTCGCAGTCAAAACCGGCACCACCAACGATCTTAAGGATAACTGGACAATTGGTTACAACCCAGATTTCCTAACCGTCACTTGGGTAGGCAACAACGACAATACATCCATGAGCTATGTTGCTTCCGGCGTTACGGGAGCTTCCCCCATCTGGAACACCATCATGAAAAAGGTACTCCAAAATGTCAAAGATAAACCCTTGTCCAAGCCAGAAGATGTTACCAATTACCAAGTTTGTAACCTCACTGGTTTTCTAGCCCAACAAGAGAACCAGTGTGAATCACACTCTGAGTATTTTATTAATGGTATTTTGCCACTGAGCCAAACCAGTTATCCAACCAGAAAACAAATTTGGCTAAGACGGTCAGATAAATATCCCATTTTCCCGGGAGACGAAACCATTGATCGCGATTTAGAAGAACATACTATTGTTTCTGACCCCTTTACTCAAGATTTTTGTTTAGATTGTGCTTACCCTGTTGATGACAAGGGACATATTCAATGGCCTCTTACTACAATCGATTACTCAAAATTTCAGCACCGGATCATCACACCTTATAACTACATGCCGGTTCTCACCCCAACTAATGCTCCGTAAAATTAGTCGCCTCTTTTTGATACTTGGTCTTATCTTTAGTAGTATCACAGCCTACGCAATTTGGCGCAACACCCTTCCCCTGATTAGTCCAGTTGCCATGATTGAGGCACTCACGGGTAATACGCCCTCCTCAAAATCGAATAAAATTGTCTACGGTTTTTTCCCCTACTGGAATCTTAAATTAGCAGATAAACTTAACATTAGTTTGCTTACTCATTTTGCCTATTTTGCTATTGATCTCAATCCCGACGGTACTATTAACAAGATAAATTCGAAAAAAGAACAAGAGCCAGGTTGGAACAAACTTCAATCTAGTTCTTTTAACAAACTTCATTATCAAACCAAGCTTCTGGGGCAGAAAAGTGTCATCACTGTTACCGCGATGGAGCCTGAGTTAATTAATTCCCTCCTCACCAGCCAGGAAACATCCTCCGTCGCCATTGAATCGATCTTAGAAGTCTACCAAAACAATAAGTTCGACAATATCAACATTGATTTCGAATATGTTGGCGAACCAGACCAAGCTGTTCGAGACGCATTCACCCTGTTTATCAGAAACCTCAAAAAATCCTGCTCAATCATCAATCCAAAATGTCAAGTTGATGTCGATATTTTTGCCGACACTGCCGAAAAATATCGTCTCTGGGATCTCCTCAATCTCAATCAAACTGTCGACCATTTTATTGTCATGACTTATGATTATTATCGAAAAAACTCCACTCAATCTGGTCCAATCGCCCCAATTACCGGAAAATGCAACTCCTCAACTCCACCCAACTCTCCTTGTCTAGAACAGGACATCCTTACTCACATTTCTCAAATCACCAAAGTTTTACCATCAGATAAAATTCTGCTTGGTATTCCTTTTTACGGATATGAATGGCAAACTTCGAGCGCGGACTATCTTGCCAATACCTATCCTAAGACCGGTATCTTGGCCAGCTATCAAAGAATTCAGGGTCTTTTTTCCAATCCGGAAGTTTCCTCTCTGTCCGCTAAGTGGTCAAGTGTTTCTCTTAGTCCTTATATTACCTATACAAAAGACGATAAGATTTACCAAATTCAATTTGAAAATTCTCAATCTCTCGAACAAAAAATCAAGTTCGTCAAATCAGCCAATCTTGGTGGTATTGCCATTTGGGCTCTTGGCTACGAGACGCCATACGATGACCTTTGGCAACCAATTAAAGATTTCTCTACCCCCTAGTCTTTTTTCTATTCTGGATTTACAATTGAAGCATTCAAACTGCCCCATTTCCCAAAAAAATATCGACCCATGGTAATCAAGAAAGAGGCTCAATCAAATAACTTCCTCATCGTCTTGGGTCGTCCTGTCTTCAATTTCTTAATCTTCCTAATTTCTTTAATCGGTTTTTTCCTCCTTAGTTTTGATCATCTCATCTCCAAAATAGCTTCCATTAAAAAACCAGCCTTTCACTTTTCGATTTCGGTCATCCGCCTATCCCCATTTCACTTTAATCTATTTTGCCCCAAAATCAATTTTAGGTACATTATCTTTCTTCTGTCATTGTTCGGTTTGTTATTTCTGATTTACCTAGAAATATTTTATAATCTACCTGATCCCAGGTCACTCACACAATATCCATCAAAACTAACTACTCAAATACTTGATCGAAACGGCATCGTTTTGTACAAGATCTACAAAGATGAAAACAGGACTCTCATCAGACTCGATTCACTTCCAAAATTTGTCAAGGACGCATTTCTTTCTGCCGAAGATAAAGATTTCTATTCACATAAAGGTTTCTCTCTTACTGGACTCATCAGAGCTGTCTACAAAAACCTGTTTGCTGACAAGCTGGAGGGGGGTTCGACCATTACCCAACAACTCGTCAAAAACACCGTATTAACTCCGGAGAAAACTATAACCAGAAAGATAAAAGAAATCATTCTGGCAGTCGAAACCGAACATCTTTTTTCCAAAGATAAAATTTTCGAAATGTATCTTAATCAAATAAGTTTTGGGGGGCCAGCCTACGGAATTCAAGAGGCTGCCCGCCAATATTTTGATACAGATGCCAAAGATCTAGATCTCGCCCAGGCAGCCTATCTTGCGGGACTAACCAGAGCCCCTAGCAAATATTCCCCATTTGGAGCCCAACCGGAATTGGCTATTTCGAGACAACAATGGGTTCTTAAACAGATGTATCAAGACGGTTTTATTTCCGAAACAGAGCTATCCCAGTCGTTGTCCGAATCTTTAAATTTTCAATCTGCCAAAATTGAAATCAAGGCACCTCATTTTGTCATGTTGATCAAGAATCTCCTCGTTGACCAATTGGGAGAAAATGAAGTCACGCAAGGAGGCCTCAAAGTCTATACCACACTCGATTTAAAACTCCAAAACCAGGTTCAAAAAATTGTAACTGAAGAAGTAGGGAAGTTAAAAGCACTACACGTCGGTAACGGCTCAGCTCTAGTCACCAATCCAAAAAACGGTGATGTTTTAGCTATGGTCGGCTCAACTGATTATTTTAACCTAAAACAAAATGGCCAAGTTAACCTCACCACGTCACTTAGACAACCAGGCAGTTCTATCAAACCGCTCAATTACGCCTTGTCTTTTGAAAACGGTAATGGGCCGGCGACCACAATCGAAGATCGGCCAATTACTTTTCATCTATCAGGTCAAGAGTCTTGGACACCCAAAAACTATGACGGAAAATTTCACGGCACCATCACCTTGAGACAAGCCTTAGCCAGCTCTTATAATATCCCTTCGGTTTTACTTTTAGCCAAAAATGGTCCCGCCAACTTTGCTGTTTTTGCTCAGAAGCTTGGCATCACCAGCTGGACAGATTCTTCCCGCTTCGGACTTTCCATGGCCCTTGGCAGTCTGGAAGTCAGAATGGTCGATTTAGCCACGGCTTACTCTGCTTTTGCTAATCAAGGAATCAGTACTCCTCTTCACACTATCCTAAAAATTGAAAAACCAGACGGTAAAAGTCTCCGTCTTTCCAGTTGTCCATCCTATATCAAAAGCATCGCCGAGAATTCCACGGCCAACGCCGAAGACAGTAGTTGTAATCCAAAGAAATCCATATCCGCCGCCACCGCTTACCTTATCTCTGACATCCTTAATGACAATTCAGCTAGAAGTCCGGCCTTCGGTACTAATTCAATATTAAATATAAAAAATGCCAAAGTGTCTGTTAAAACCGGTACCAGCAATGACCTGAAAGATAATTGGACCATCGGCTATTCTCAAAATTTTCTTGTGGCCACATGGGTCGGCAACAACGACAATACTCCCATGTCTCAAATTGCTTCTGGTATCACCGGAGCCTCCCCTATCTGGGCTAAAATATTTTATCAGATACTAACCACCAACCAAGAGCCAAATAATCTTACCCAACCCGATGATCTCATCAAGGTTCCGATTTGTCTTCTTACCGGTACCCTTACCTGTACTGGATGCCCCACTCGAATTGATTATTTTATCAAAGGATCAGAACCCAAGACAGCTTGTGATCCAGCAGATATCGAACGCCGTCTTCATTCTAGCCCATCACCTCAAAACTCCCCCTCCCCCTAAATCCTCTAAGTTCTCTAGTATCCCTCATCTCACTTTGTCATCCTCGTAGTTACAGCTTATACTCAACATAATTTTTCCATTCCACTTTTGGTGCATTCTTTTCCGGCACATCTATTCTGAACATGGGTAAATTAAAATTATATTCTTTTATTCTCGGCCACATCCAAAAAATCAAAGTAATACCTAAAATAAACAACAGTGTCCACATCACCACTCTTCTGTCCACGGATCTTTCTTCCTTCGTTTTTTTTCGTTTCGCCCGTTTGCTTGGATGGTCTCCTGTGTTATCGTCCTCATCGGAGGGCACCTCCATCAGTCTTTCTTCATCATTCATATTAATCAGTTTTTTGCTGCCAAACATCAGGATTAACGAGACACGAAGGCTGTCTGCCCTCAATTGCATCGGCGATGTTCTCTACGACAATTTTTGCCATAGCCATACGTGCTTCTATAGTTGCCGAGGCCGTGTGTGGTGTCAAAATTGTGTTGGAAAGTGCGCGCAACTCTTCAGGAACATGTACCTCATCCTCAAAAACATCCAAACCGGCTCCAGCGATCCATTTTTCTTTTAACGCTTTTATTAGGACGTTTTGGTCTACAATTGGTCCTCTTGCCGTATTAATCAACAAGGCGGTCGGCTTCATTAATTTCAATTCTCGCTCTCCCACCATGTGCCTCGTTTCGTTCGTTAACGGTACCGACAAACTAACCACATCGGCCTGTTCCAACAGCTGGTCAAAGGTGTGGTGCGCTATGCTATATTCTTCCTCAAACTCTTCATCTCTATGTCGATTGAAATAGATGACCTTCATACCTAACGCACTCGACATTCTGGCTGTCCATCGCCCGATCCGCCCAAGGCCCACGATCCCCATTATCTTATCTTTCACCCCGGTCCCTAAAAGCAAGTCCGGCTCCCATCCTTTGTACTTCCCCGATCGAATTAGTCTATCTCCCTCCACCACTCTTCTATACAAAGCCAAAGTAAAGGCTATGACCTGTTCAGCCACCGACTCGGTCAGTACTCCGGGGGTATTGGTGACACAAATTTTTCTCTTAGTGGCCGCCGGTACGTCAATATTGTCAAAACCAACCGCATAATTACTTATCACCCTGAGTTGCGGCCCTGCCGCCTCCATTACCTCATCATCAATTTTTTCGGTCAGAAGAGAAATGATTCCGGTCGCTCCCTTAACACCGGCCAGCAAATCCTCTCTACTAATATCTCTTCCTTGCCAAACAACTACATCATATTTTTCTCGTAGCTTCTCCACGAATTTTCCCAGAAACACATGTGTCACAAAGATCTTCGGCTTTTGCATATCTTCATTTAACCACAAATAGATCTTGTGCACCCAATATATTTGAAAATTTAATATTCACCGTAGGCCATGTTCCTTTGGGAAATTATCCGGAGCCACAGGGTGAGCGGATTGTGGTTTCCATAAAGAAATATGGGCGAGAGGTGTAGAGATTTTCAAAAATTCAAATCACCTCTTCGACCATCTTAATCTTTTTACTCATCCATTTTTCCATCTCACTCTTATAAAGCAACCCATCCTTCGCTCCAAGCTTCATCACCTGACTCCCCCCGTTGGCCAGTCCCATCTTTAGAAAATCTTCAGGGTTTTTGTTCTGAAGAATGCCGGCTACTATCCCACAAACAAAAGCATCCCCAGCCCCCGTATCATCAACCGAACTTACCGGAAAGGCGTCCATTTTTAGCCAAGTTCTGTTTACTACTACACTTGCGCCTCTTTTTCCATCCGTCACCGCGATCACCCTGGCTCCCAAGTCTGCAACCTTTTTCATTATTTCTTTTTCATTTTCATAATCAACCCCGGTTAGAATGCTTGCTTCCATGCGATTGACGTTAAAAAAGTCAAGTTTGGGAATTATCTTCATCAGCCTCTCTTTTTGGTCAAGCTCTTTTCTTCCCGGATTAAAGCCTATTTTGACTCCCTCATTAAAGGCAAACAATATTAGGTCCTCAAGAAACTGCATTTCTCCACCAAGCGATGATACTTGGATCCAGTCTGCTTTTTTTACCTCTTCCCAATTTATTTCACCTGCATCGATCAAGCCGCTTTCACCCCGATAGGTGACAATCGACCGGCCACCATCCACCGAAACTAATACGACCGACAATCCCGTTTTCCCCTTGCCCTTCTGCAACATCGACAGGTCAAGCCCCTCTTTTTGAAATTGCATCATCATGAATTCTCCCAGATTATCTTTTCCTATTCTGGAGATCATCTTCACCGCCTCACCC
Organism: Candidatus Collierbacteria bacterium CG_4_9_14_3_um_filter_43_16; assembly: GCA_002789895.1. GTDB lineage: Bacteria > Patescibacteriota > Microgenomatia > UBA1400 > MFAQ01 > UBA10133. The sequence continues at coordinate 146 of PFUC01000069.1, read as the reverse complement.
ATTCTATGAAGGCCAACCGCTACATTCGTCCCCCCTCCGCCACTCACCACCATGCTCTCCTCCGCCTCCAGTTTCCCGCCTACCACTTCACACATTGCCAAACCTCCAGGTACTTCGTGTCCTTTAACGGTCTTCAAGGCTTTTGA
>PFUC01000008.1 GCA_002789895.1 Candidatus Collierbacteria bacterium CG_4_9_14_3_um_filter_43_16 | reverse complement strand
ATGTATGGTCTGCCCATAATCTTATCAAAACTAATTATGCGACAAGTCTAATGTCTATGAAGATTGGAATTGTGGGGTTGCCAAATGTGGGGAAGTCGACCTTGTTTAATGCCTTGTTAAAAAGGCAGCAGGCTTTGGTGGCCAATTATCCTTTTGCGACGATTGAGCCTAATGTAGGAATTGTAGAAGTGCCGGATGAAAGGTTAAAGGTCTTGGCTGAAATATCGAAAAGTGGCAAGATTGTGCCGGCGACGGTAGAGTTTGTGGACATTGCTGGTTTAGTGGCTGGCGCCGCAACAGGAGCCGGTTTGGGAAACAAGTTTTTGACTCATATTCGCGATGTTGATGTAATCCTTCAAGTTTTAAGAGATTTCAAAGATTCGGAAATTGTCAAAGAGGGGAGTGTGGACCCCAAGACCGACTACGAGGTAATTGAAACCGAACTGATTCTGAAGGATTTGGAAACGATCGAAAAACTCAAGAACTCAAAGAATCCAGAACTCAAGACAAACGAAAAGAAAAGATTGCTAGTAGAAAGGCTTTGGGAAGGTCTAAACGCTGGACGACCTGCGAGGATAATCCTTGCAGGTGAAGAGATTGAGTTGGCGACGGATTTGTGTTTGTTGACGATGAAGAAGGAGATCAAGGTCTTTAATGTAGGGGAGATGGATCCCCGCCTTCGCGAGGATGACAATAAAGAGCTCTATATTTGTGCGAAGGTGGAGTCGGAACTCTCGAGTTTGTCCGAAGAGGATGCTAAGGCATACATGACTGATCTGGGAATTAAGGAGTCGGGGTTGGACAAGTTGATCAGGAAAGCCTATGAATCTCTAGGGCTAATTAGTTTCTTGACTACCGGGATTACTGAGAGCCGGGCCTGGACGATTACAAAGGGAACGAAGGCGCCTCAGGCCGCCGCAGTGATCCACTCTGACTTTGAGAAGAAGTTTATCAAAGCTAAAGTGTGTACCTATGCGGAATTTGTGGCTAATAGAGGTTGGAAAGAAGCTTCGGAGAAAGGGAAGGTGAGATTTGAGGGCAAGGACTATGTAATGAAGGATGGAAACGTTGTGGAGTTTATGATTGGGATATCTCCGCCTCTTTAATAGGAATGTGCGAATGGGGAAGGTGCTCAAGCAGTGGACTCCTGTTTGTAGTAAAATAGCCAAGTCCCGCACGTAGCGGGATAAATTACTAAACAATAAATTTGTGAAAAAGACAAAGACAACCGAACTAAAACCCTCCAGTTCAGCGGGTAAACCGTCCATGGGCGTCGTAAACAAGTACGAGCTCGTTGTCATCTATCCATCTTCCGAGAACGATTTGGGAGCAGACAAACAAATTACTGAGAAATGCAAGAAACGCTCCCTCAAGGTAGTTGACGTGGATAAATGGGGAACGAAGACTATGGCTTACGAGATTAAAAAACAGAGTAGAGGATATTATCTAAGACTGGCCATAGAAGGTACATCCGACGCTGCCAAATTACTAGAGAAAGATTTGCAGATGGATGACAAAATTCTAAGATTTTTATTGATTAGGATTTAATTAATCGATATGAGTACAAGAAGTTTAAACAGAGTAACTCTCATTGGAAATTTAACTCGTGATCCTGAATTGAAATATACCCCTCAAGGGACGTCAGTCTGTACTTTTGGGTTGGCAACCAACCGTGAGTGGACAGATTCTTCAGGTCAAAAGCAGGAAGGAGCCGAGTTTCACCGGATAGTTGCTTGGGGTAAATTGGGAGAGATTTGCAGTCAATTATTGGTTAAGGGTCAGAAAGCCTTTGTTGAAGGAAGACTGCAAACCAGACAGTGGAAGACTCAAGACGGTAGTGATCGCCAGATTACCGAAGTGGTTATCGAAGAAATGATCGCATTGAACACCCCAAGAAGTAGTTCCGAAGGTTATAAACCAAATTACACGGCAGTTGAGCCAAAAGCGGAGTCCTTCGGAGATACTCAGGATAAACAAGTATCTCAAGCAGAAGAAGTATTCTCAGCAGACGCTAAGGGAAGTTCTAAGGATGTTAACGACGAGATCCCATTTTAATTTAAAATAAACAAAGAATATGATCCAAAAAAAGAAAATTAGAAAATCAAATAAACCTTGTCCTTTCTGTGTGAAGAAGGCGGAACCGGTTTACTTTGATCTAGAATCTCTGTCGATAGGCATTTCTTCCAAAAAGAGAATTGTTTCCCGATGGACGACCGGTGTTTGTGAAAAACATCAATTGAGATTGGCCCGTGCCATTAAACGTGCAAGACATCTAGCTCTATTGCCGTTTACCGACAAAGCCTAAGATATTTCACATTTGTACATAGCACATTGCACATTTATCTGCAAATATGCAATATAAAATTTAATATATAAAATATTTTTTCTGCCCATGATTAAAATTAATGTCGTAAGACAGTACTTGTTTGGAATTATTTTGTTGGTCGTAATTGGATTTGCAGGATACAGAACGGGTGTGTACGAAACCTCACGTCAATACCAGGGTGGTGAAATGGTGGATACGAGAGTCATGAATGAGGTTTTGGTCCAATTAAAGAAGAACTACCTAAAGCCGGAGGACATCGATAGCAATAAACTGATGTACGGAGCCGTTGAGGGGATGACGGCATCACTGGGTGACCCCTATACTTCCTTTTTTCCTCCAGAAGAAAACGCCCGAAGCAAGGAAGACCTTCAGGGGGAGTTTGGCGGAGTGGGGATACAATTAGGTTTTATTGATAACACTTTGGCGGTAATGACGCCACTTAAGGATACGCCGGCTTTTAAGGCGGGTATCAAGGCCGGAGACTTTATCCTCAAAATTGTAGATGAGAAAAAGAAAATTTCCAAAGATACCAGCGGTATGAAGGTAGAAGATGCCGTAGACTTGATACGGGGAGAAAAGGGAACTCCGGTAATACTAACTATCTTCAGAGAATCAGAGAAAAAATCAAGAGAGGTGACCTTGATGAGAGACGTGATTAATGTCCCGTCGACGGAGTTGGAGTGGCTAGATAGTGGGAAGGTGGCTTTGATACGGGTAAATAAATTTGGCGAGAAAACCCTGCCGGAATGGGAGAAAATGGTCTCTGAAGTCAAGAATAAAAACATCAAAGGAATAATATTGGATTTGAGGAATAATCCTGGTGGTTATTTGCAAAGGGCAATAGATTTGGGGAGTGAGTTTATTGCCGATGGAGTGATCGTAAAACAAAAGGATAGAAATAGAACGGAAGTTTCCAATGTGGATAGAGAGGGCAAGTTGATCGGTATGCCTCTGGTGGTTTTGGTAAATGGTGGGTCTGCTAGTGCAGCGGAGATTTTGGCCGGGGCTCTTAGAGAAAGACTGGGAACTAAATTGGTGGGTGAAAAAAGCTTTGGTAAGGGTACAGTGCAGGAACCGGAAGACTTTAATGATGGATCATCGCTTCATGTCACCATTGCCGAATGGCTTTTACCTTCCGGAAAAAATATTCACAAGATTGGTTTGGAACCGGATGTAAAAATTGAGTACATTAGAGATGAGAAGAATCCGACTGCCGACAATCAGGTGGATAAGGCTTTGGAAGTGTTGAAAGGGGAGATGTCGGGCAAGACTGTGATTGGTGCGAGATAAAAAAATCCCCGCCTAGGTGGCGGGGAAAGGTGAGGCTATTTCTTGGGGGTTTTGAAGCCATGGGCTTGAGCAAACCCATACAAAGTGGTGATTATGAACATGGCGATATACTCATCGAGTATGCCGGGGATAAGTACGCCAACGAGCAGGGCGACACCGATCATAATGATCATCACGATAAATGCGACCCAGTTGAACTGCGGTTGTTTCTCCGGTTTTGTCTCGGGGTTTGGTTCAGTTTCCACGGAATCTTTGCGGCGATTGTGATCAAGGAATTCACCAGAGAAATCGTCATTGTGTGTAAAATCGTCTT
>PFUC01000072.1 GCA_002789895.1 Candidatus Collierbacteria bacterium CG_4_9_14_3_um_filter_43_16 | reverse complement strand
CCGCAACTTATTGTTTGCCGCCACCCCACCAGCTAGCACCACCCTCTTTGGCTGGTATTTTTCGACCGCCAGCATCGTCTTCTTAACCAAAACTTCCGTCACTGCCTCGCTAAACTCCCTCGCCACCAAATTTCTAAAATTATTATCTGAGATCTGAGATCTGACATCTGATATCTGATATCTATTCTCCACCATCCTAGCCACCGCTGCTTTTATTCCGGAGAAGCTCATCTCAAGTCCTGGATCATGGATCAATGGCCTGGGAAGCTTGAATAGATTCTTGTATTTATCCCATTCCTCATTTGTTACCTTATTCGCTGCCTTATCTATCTCCGGTCCACCTGGATAGGGGAGTCCTAAGATTCTTGCTGCTTTGTCAAAAGCCTCCCCTGCTGCATCATCTCTTGTTCCACCAATCCAAGTCCATTTTTGCATGTTTTCCATGAGTATTAAATCAGTATGCCCTCCGCTTACTATTAGGCCCACTGCCGGCAACCCCGGCACTTCGTGTAACTGTGACACTGTGTTACTTTCCGTAATGGACCTGTCCTGAGCCCCTGTTCCGAGTACCTCCGGGGGATGCCGAAGAATCCAATTCGCCATTACATGTGCCGCCATGTGATTTACTTTTAGCAGCGGCTTTTTCCACGCCCAAGCCAGAACCTTAGCTGTTTCCACTCCTACTAGTAAACTTCCCATCAAGCCCGGTCCATAACTTACAGCCACAGCCTCAATTTCTTCGTCACCGACTGCTTTAGTGATTACCGGAATAATACTTTTAATTTGTTCTCTTGCCGCCACCTCCGGTACAATTCCACCATATTTCTCGTGCATTTCCACCGAACTGGCTACAATATTGCTGATTACACGTACTCCATCTCCTAAACTTTCCACCACCGCCGCGGACGTCTCGTCACATGTCGATTCAATTGCTAATATTTTCATTCTGCCTATTTTATCCTTTTTCTATTTTTCTTTCTCTGTCTTGAGTTCTTGATTCCTTGAGTTCTCTAGATTCTTGTCCCCTTTAGATAAATTGCCTGCCATGGTTGGTAATTACTCACAAAAGTTTTTTCGTAGATAGTTTCTCCGCCTCTTTCTACGCTGTAATTAAATACCACCTTGCCCCCCCAGGCCGACCAATCGATCTGTTTCATAGTACCGAGAGGTAGGGTTGGATCATCGACATACATCGTTGCTGGCGGCGGTGCTTGATTTGATATTCTCGGTTTGGAAATGATCGACTTTCTCCCATCACTCGTGCCATAGATATCTACCTGCATAGATAATTTTTTGGTATCTACCGTTTCCTGAATCAATATATAGTTACCGGTATCATTCAAAAATTTTAGATCAGCAGTCGGGTAGTAGACTGTAGCATCAATACCTGGGGGGCTATCCTGCTCATAATAGCCAACCCGGTAGGCGTGTGCTTTTCTTTCAGTAATTGGCAAGCCGGCATCTAGTGCTGCTCTGAAAGTGGTGGTGGACACCTGGCACACCCCGCCGCCATCTCCGAGGATCGTTCTGCCCTGACTAATGATATACGCAGTTTGATATCCGGTCGCCCTAGAAATATCTCCCACCGCCCATACAAAGGAGAACTCCTCCCCGGGCGCCACCAATGTCCCATTAATTCTTGAAGCAGCCAGATTTACATTAAAAACTCTTCCTGGAATGGAGTGAAAAAAAGTTGACTTCCCGGTTCCAATTAACTCTTTGATGCCCAAGTTATTAATGTCACCGGTCTTTATTTTTGGATAAGTTAAAATAACCGGAATTTCCAAAGCTTTGTCTTCTACAGATAGGAGAGCCTGAGCAAGATTTGTCTTAAACTGTGGTATATCAATTGTGGCACCCACGACTTCCGGTTTAAACTCATTAACCTTGTTGTTTTCAAAAACAAAAACAGCGTCTCTTGGCTCAACTTCGACGGAAGGTTTAATTTCACTGACTAAAGATTCGAATTTGATATTATCAATTTGTTCGTTAATGAGCCCAAACAAGTGGGACATCTCATCAACATTCAATTGTCTCTCGAAATCTCTGAAACGAATAGATAATTTATTGTCGCTCCATCTTTCGAGACTTTGTATGGCTATATTGACCAACTCTCCGTTTTCCTTTGTCTCGACCAAGTTCGTTGGAATCTGTATTACGTGGTCACCCGGTCTACTGAATTGTTTAATAATTTCCCCAATTAAATCGTTTTGTTTGACCTCGATGCCATTTTGACCGGAAACCAGTCTATATTTTTCGTTTTCCCTTCGTAATGCTGGCCACGTTGGTTTCATATTCAACTTTTCGGAAATCTGTTCGACCAGACCTAGGATATCATCCTTGTCATAACTTACCGGAACGTCAATGGTCCTTCCATACAACAAAACTTTTGAGACCTCTGTAATCTGGGTCAAAATGTTTCCGTTTCTACCCACACCCATAGCCTGATCCACAGCCCAGATAAGATCATGCTCAACTTTTATTCCAGTTAATTTAGATATTATTTTTCCCTCAGATTCTAGAGAAATTTTGCTCGGATCACCTTCAAAATATGAGGTCAAGAGCTTGAGAGCCGTCGGCTTATCCATTCCGGCCATATCTACTCCGGCAATGTTGACTTTCGGGAAGATCAATTTTTTAAAAGCCAGCCTAAATCCGCCGTATATAGTAATTGACATCAATAGGATTATCGTAAGCGAACCCAAAAGGTATTTTAATTTTTCCATTCTTGATATACTTTAACTATAATCGGTAGTCCCGTTTATATATTCTAACTTGACTATTTAATTTATGGATAATCAATTTCCACTACCAGGTCCGGTTCCTTCCGTTCCCGAGCCATCAACCTTTCCTCCCTTGGTGCCTAAAGCCTCGCCTTTGCCTAGCCCTGAAGAAGCCGCACCACCACCACCTGGATATCAACCACCCGCCTCAGTTAACCCTCCGTCTGTTTCTAGCTCACCCTTCAAAATGATTACTCCAATTATCATAGGCCTGGCTGTAATCGGATTGATTACTTTTATCTTGTTTCGTGTTCTAGGCAAATCTACTAGTAGCAAAACCCAATCCATTTCACCTTCCAAATTAGTTACCCTTACCTATTTTGGCCTATGGGAGCCATCTTCCGTGATGAAACCGGTGATTGATGCCTTTGAAAAACAATATCCAAACATCAAAGTTAATTATCAACTCCAATCACCACAGGATTACCAAGACCGAGTAAAAACAGCCATGGAAAGTCAGCCTTCCCCTGATATTATCCGTCTGCATACTACCTGGCTTCCCCTTTTTGCTGCCGATCTGCTACCGGCACCTCCCAATACCCTCTCCACTACTGAATTAACCACCAACTTTTATCCCATCGTCGGCAAACTTCTTATCTCAGGAAATCGAGTTTATGGGGCTCCTATGGCCGCCGAAACCCTTGGACTTTTTGTCAACACTGCCATACTCCAGCAAAAACAACTACAACCGCCAAAAACCTGGGAAGATCTCTTAACCATTGCTAAAGCGGTCAGAGAAATTGAACCAATTACCGGCAAAATTAGGCGAGCAGGGGTTGCTTTGGGTAATACGATCAATGTCGAATACTGGCCAGATATTGTCTCTATGATGCTTCTCCAAGCCGGTGTTTCACTTACCAATATTAAAGGAACGGAAGCCAGCATTACTCTCAGATACTACACTGATTTTGTCACCAAGCACCAAGTTTGGGATGATACCCTTCCTCCATCCACAATTGCCTTCGCCAATGAAAAGGTGGCGATGATTCTTGCTCCTAGCTGGGTCGCTCGAGATATAAAAGCTATCAACCCTTCTCTTTCTTGGCAGGTGGTTCCCGTTCCTCAACTACCTGATATCGATCCTGTTAACTGGACTTCAATCTGGTTTGAGGGGGTGTCCAAAAACAGTCTTCATCCACAGGAAGCCTGGAAGTTTGTAAGTTTCCTAGCTTCCGCCAATGCTCAACAGATACTTTTTGATGCCGCTACTCAAGACCGAGGTTTTCCCCAACCCCCAGCCAACAAAGCTATGGCCGAAATTGCCTCCAAAAATCCAATTCTTGCCCCTTTTGTTGAAAGTCTAAATACGGCCAAAACTTTTTATACTGCCTCCAAAACTCAAGATTCAAAAACCGCTCTGAACTCTCGTCTCATAAAGTATCTTGAGGACGCCGTTAATAGTATTGCAACCAACCAGGATGATAAAAAAACGGTCGACACTCTTAACAGCGGATTCACTCAAATTCTTTCTCAATATGGTTTAGTGGCCGCCCCCACCACTTCACCCACTCCATAAACATGGATCTTCGACGTGCTGTCTCAGTTACTATTAAGTACGCCGGTTTTTTTAATTTTCCACTTTCCGAACAAGAAATATATTATTGGCTCACTACGAGCAGGTCAGCTTCAAAGGAACAACTTAAACCATACTTACCTGGACCCCTATCAACCAAAGAAAAAAAACTTCGTCTGGAAGTTTTTCAATCTTCTCAACACAAAATTTCTCATGCAAAAAATTTGATAAGAATCCTTAGATATGTTCCAGGACTTCGTCTGGTTGCTCTCACCGGCTCGGTTGCTGCCGGCAATTCGCATCCTGATGATGATATTGACCTTTTATTTATTACGTCACCCCACTGTCTTTGGTTATTGCGACCTCTGGTAATACTATTAATTTCGGTTTTCTTTCGTCGTCGACATCCAGGCGAGGATCATTCCAAGGCTTCAGATGCGTTTTGCCCCAATCTCTGGCTGGATTCTTTGTCAGTTTCAATACCTAAAAATAAACGTAATTTATATACTGCTCATGAGGTGTTACAAACGATTCCACTTCTGGATAGGGGAGATACCTACCAGACTTTTCTATATGCGAACCGATGGACTAAAAGATATCTAGCCAACGCCTACCAGTCGTCATTGCTGCCTGTCCGTCCTTTGGCGGAAGTCTCGTACCCGAGCCGGGGCTCGCTGATACCCGAAGGGGTAAATCCCCGACATCGAGGATCTCACTCGTGTTTTAGTTATGTCTATTTTCTTTTCGCCCCCCTAAACTATCTTTTTTTCATCATCCAGCTACTTTACATGACCCCCAAAAAAACCTCTGAAGTTGTGCATCTTCACGCCGCTTTTCTCCATACTACAGACTTTGCCGGAGCGATCAGCCACCACCTAAAAACCCCTTAGGACATATAATTACATTTGAATATGGATATCTTTACTCTATACATCTACCAGCCCTTCTTTAATATTTTGGTCGGTCTTTATTGGTTTGTGGGTCAAATTCTTCCATCTCCGGACATGGGCATCGCCGTTATTCTTTTCGCCGTCGCCGTCCGAGTTATCCTTCTGCCGATAGATCTCATAGGGGAACAGTCTGATGAAGAGAAACTCCAAATCTCTCTCAAGGTTAAAAAGGTCCAAAAAGAATTTGCTTCAGATCCCGTCCGTCAGAAAGAAGGCATCAGGCAACTAATGCGTCAAAGCCCGGGAGCTATTTTTTCCGAGGTTTTTACTATTACCATTCAAGTGTTAATTATTCTTATCCTATATCATATTTTTACGACTGGCTTAGAAGGTGCAGATGTGCATCTACTTTATCGGTTCATGCCTTCGGTCCGCCAGCCTATAAACCTTATGTTTCTTGGAAAATATGATCTATCCCACACCAATAGTGCTCTCAATCTTCTTCAGTCCATTATGATCTGTCTAAGCGAAATAGTTCACCTCTACTTTGAGCCTGTTAGACCCTCTAGAAAAGATTTTCTCTCCTTGGTCATCATTCTTCCCGTAGTTAGCTTCCTCATCTTTATGTTCCTTCCGGCAGGCAAAAAGGTCTTTATCATCACTTCACTTGCCTTTGGCATTGCTCTCAAAATTATTAGACAAATTCTCTATCTTACTTACTCATTTAGACATCAAACCCCTAAAAACGTTCCCCAACCTAGTTCGGCTACCTCCGAACAGTCTATTAGTGTTCCCACTACCACCCCTCCGGCGGCCTAAAAAAGGTTATAATAGACCAAGTTATGGCTGATTTTGATAAATTAGTAGTATCGTTTCTCGTCGACGAAGTGGTTGGCGGCTTCTTTATTTCCGTCCCACCCGGACATGTTGCCTGTGTTTACGATCGGGGAGCTGGAGTTCTTAAGCGTGTTTGGGGTCCAGGTCTTCATCTTAAGATTCCTTTCTGGCAAATTGCCAAGCTTTTTAATGCTCAAGTTCTGGAGTACACCATCAGACACGGGTTTGACCTTTCGGTAAAGGAAGCCCTCGGTGACGAGCCTGTCATTGCTACCACTAAGGATAATAAGACCATCTCTATCGAGGGCTCTATCCTCTTCAGGCTAGACAAAGCCAATGCCCCCTTGCTTTGGGAGAACATTGGAGATAACTTTGTTTCCAAAGTCATTCGTCCCTATTCCAGAAGCCGCATAGCCTCAGCTTTCAGTAAGTTTGATTCCAAAGAGATTGGCTCTGAGCGATCCAAAATCGAAGGGATGCTCAAAAATGAACTAAATGAACTTTTTCATAGCAGTGCTTTAATTATTGAAAATGTTCTGTTTTCTGAGGTTAAGACTGTCGCACCGGAAGCTCGCCGTTCTGGGCAAAACATTCTTTCTGCTACCCCCACTGTTTAGTTTTTTTAATATACTTAATTCATGGCCTTGCCCAAATACTCTGTTCTGCAGATTCGTCCAGCCAAAGACTCTCTCACGGGGCAAGTGGCTTTTATCGAATTTCTCTCCTCCTTCAGAACTTCACTCAAAGCCGGTTTCTTGGATCGTCTACTAGGGACATACGAAACTATCTGTTTGGAGATCGTCAATCTTAATCAAACTACATTCTTTATAATTGCCTGCCCCGAGCGATTGGAACATCTTGTTCGTGCCCAGATCGCTGCTCAATATCCCACCGCCCTCATTACCCCCATGAAAGACTATCTCCCCGACTGGCTGAATCACGGACAGGCTGCCTTTGGTCAGCTCGTCCTTACTGGTCCTTCGTATCTTTCTCTAAACAACACGCTTGACGATAAAGTAGATCAAATGGCCTCCATTCTTGGTAGTCTTGCTAGAATTCCAGCTGGTCAGGCTGGCATTATTCAGCTCTGTTTATTTGCCGCACCCAAAAATTGGCAAAAATCCGCCCGTTCGCAGTTAGAAATAGTCACGCCCGCTACGGCGACAGATACCGCCAAAAGTAAACCAAGTCCATATAAAGCTATTATCGAAAAAAAATTAATCTACCCGGCTTATTCGTGTGACATTCGTCTGGCTACTATCACCCACGACCAACACACCTCCAATCAACTTCTGTCTCAAATAGCTGCGGCGTTCGGCACCTATGCTCTGTCGGAAGGTAACAGCTTCAAATTAAAAATACCAAAATACTCAGGATCACTCAAAAAACTCCGCCAGATGATACTGGATCGCTCCGCGAAATACGCGAATCAATATCAATATCTCAATTATGGTGAAATTACTGCCATGTTCCATCTTCCAGGCGTCTTACTGGCTCCCATCAAAGGCATTGCCTGGGGTAAAACCTTAAAAGGTGAAGCTCCAACCAATCTTCCCGTTGACGAGAATTTGCCGGAGAGTGAAAGACATCTGTACAATTTTTTTGCGAAGACCGAGTATAAAAATCACCTGGCCATCTTTGGTATGAAGAAGGGGATCGATAGACTTCGCCATACTTACATTTTGGGGAAGTCGGGAACCGGTAAATCAACTATCATCGGTCGTATGGCCATCAACGATATTCAACACGGAGAAGGAGTTGCTTTTGTTGATCCTCACGGTGATGCGGCCGAAGTCCTTTTGGATTATATTCCGGAGAATCGCATCGATGAAGTCGCTTATTTAGACCCCTCGGTTCCTGGAATATCTTTCTGGATGAATCCTCTCTATGTCAAAAATCCAGCTCAAGGGGAAATGGTTGCTTCCAGTATTGTCTCCATCTTTAGTAAACTTTATGGTAACTCTTGGGGGCCTCGTCTGGAATACATTTTGAGGAACACCTTGCTTACTCTGGTTTACAAACCGGAAACGACACTGGCCGACGTTCCTCGCATTCTCACCAATAAAGATTTCCGGGAAAAAGAATGTCTAATCCACGTCACTGATCCTATTCTTGTCAACTTTTGGCGTGACGAATATGATAAATATTCCGAAAAGTTTCAAACCGAAGCCATTGCCCCTATATTAAATAAAGTAGGTCAATTTGTTACCTCTCCTACAATCCGAGACATCATTAACCATCCCAAGAGCACTGTCGATTTTGAGGATATGATGAATACCGGCAAGATAATAATTTTAAATTTACCTCAAGGTAAGATAGGAGAAGACAACGCCGCCCTTCTCGGCGCCATGTTCATTTCTCAAATCCAAATTGCGGCCATGAATCGGGCTCATATAACTGAAGATAAACGTAAAGAGTTCTTTCTCTATGTCGATGAGTTCCAAAACTTCGCCACCTCCTCTTTTGTGAAGATTCTTTCTGAAGCTAGAAAATATAAACTTGGTCTAATTCTTGCTAATCAGTACATCGCCCAATTACCTGAAGAAATTCAAAATGCCATCTTTGGTAATGTCGGAACTGTTATGAGTTATGTTGTTGGTGCTTCCGATGCCGATCGCATCGTCAAAGAACTGAATAATCTCTATACGGCAGACGATCTCGTAGGACTAGGTAAGTATCAATTGGCTATGAAAATGTCTGTCGATTCCCAAATGACACAACCTTTCTCCTCCTATGGACTACCGCTACCTGACACCTTGACTCATCAAAAAGAAAAAGTCCTCGCCTCTACTTATGAGAAGTACTATCGAAAAATAGAGCCAATGGACATGTCCCAGGTTACAGCCATCATGACCCCGGCCGCCAAAAGATTTACGGAGCCTCCTTACATTCCCAAGGCCCTAAGAACCCCTGACAATTCACCCACTCCTACAACCACTACACCCGTCATTGCGAGTTTCGGTACCCCGAACCGTGGCAATCTCACTCCATCAACATTTCCAAAGTCATCATACCAACCTCAGCTTCCCCCCACCCCTCCATTGTCCAAACCCAACTCCTTCAAAATTCCCCCCTCCAAATCTCCTGTAGGGGCGGGATTCATCCCGCCCGCAATAGCGTCTTCCCCCCTCATTGCAGGTCTCGCCGAACCCACTCTCGCCGACCTAGATGCCCTTCGCCAACAGGGCTTACGCCCCAGCGTTGTTGGTTGCTTCTTAAATGATAAAAAAATCCTTCTCACCTATCAGAAATCATTTAACCAATGGACCCTGCCCCAGGGGGGAGTGGACAACAAAAAAACAATTAAAGAGACTTTTTTTCAAGAAATGGGAGAAGAGGTCACGGAGGACTTTGTCAAAACATGTAGTGAAGACATTAAACTGGTTTCCGTCGACAAGATTGAGTTTCCTCCAAGCAAACAAGGACTCAGAGATATGGTTACTGATTCAGACGAACCAGTGGTGATGAAAGGGAAATATTATTATTTTTATATCTCAGACACCAAAACTACCGATATTACTATCGGGGCGACTGAATTTGACGATGCTAAATGGCTAAATTACGACGAAGCGTATAAACTAATAAAAGAGACCAATTCCGGCGGCAGGTTGAGGATGATCACCAACCTTCTCCGAGTGCTCATGGAAAAAGGTCTTCTGTCTACTAATCAATCAACAAAACATGGACCCGAACCAAAACCAAGACCAGAAAGATCAGAATCTAATACTTTCTCCGGAAGACTCGATCATGAAAAGTCAAGAAACTTTCAAAACGGTAGTTTCGGATCCGGACCCATCCCCGGTGACGCAAGAAGTCAGTTACACTCCACCCCAAGCCTGGGGGCAAGACGAAACCTTCTCCCCACAGGGTATAGCGGCGACCCCCCCACCAATCCAGGAAAATCCTCCCACTGAAAAATCTTCATACCCTCTAATAAAAACCTTATTTTCCGGAATCGCCTTAATCCTTTTTGGCACCTTGCTCGGTGTCCTCGCCTCACATTTTCTTCCCATATCTCCAGGTCTTTCTTCTATTACCCCAGAAATTTCTCCTTCTCCAACTCCTTCACTCACCGAAACAATGGGGATTCCTGGTTCTTGCACCGCTACATACGAAGTCGAGATTAATACGGAGGAGTTAACTGCCAAACAAAATTATTCTATGTATTGTTCGGACAAACAGTCCGAACAAGGCTGTCTTTCCGTCGATGTTTATAATCAAAAACTTGATGACTTTAGTGCCCCCGATGGGTTTCCTGACTGCAAATGGAACGTAATCTTAGCAACCCCTCCTTCAGTTGAAGGGAAATCTTGTGGAGGCATTGCCGCAAATCTTCCGGAAAATCAGTGCCCAGATGGGTTCTATTGCAAATTAGACGGCAAATATCCAGACGCCGGCGGTGTTTGTTCAAAGAGATGATTTTTTGATATCTAGTGCCTCTTGACAAAAAAATCATTTAGTTTTTAAAATAGCAGTCGTGACGGTTGATTGCTATTTTTCTGATATACTCAACCAGTCTAGTCTCTTGTCATTCCGAACTTAATCCGGAATCCATACCAATTAACACCAATAAAAATATGGTTAACACTCTTACTGTTAAAAAACTTCAACCAGCGCCAGGCTTTCTCTTGGTCGAACCGGCTAAACAAGAAAAAAAGACCGCTTCAGGGCTCTATTTACCAGATTCACATGAGGAAAAACCTCAGTACGGTACCGTTCTCGCAATCAGTGGAAAATTAATTAACGACCGTGGTGTCGAAGTTAGTTCACCCGCCAAAGTGGGCGATACGGTTCTCTATAAAAAATGGGGAGGCAACGAAGTTGAGATCGGTGACACAGAGTATCAATTCCTCAAGTTCGACGATATTCTCGCCATAGTCTCGAAATAAATGAGCAATTTACAATTTAATATTTAAAATATCTAAAAATGGCCAAACAAATTATTTTCGCCGAAGAAGCACGTACCAAATTAGTTAGTGGAGTTAACAAGCTCGCCAGAGCCGTGGTTACTACACTCGGTCCTAAAGGTCGCAATGTGGCTATTGATAAAAAGTGGGGTGCCCCAGCCGTCCTTCACGACGGTGTCTCCGTAGCTAAAGAAGTCGAGCTTGCCGATCTTTTTGAAAACATGGGTGCCCAGCTAGTCAAGGAAGCTGCCAGTAAAACCAACGACATCGCCGGGGACGGAACCACTACCGCGACTCTTTTGGCTCAACAAATTGTCCTCGCCGGTATGAAGAACATCACTGCCGGTGCCAATCCGATGCAAATGAAAAGAGGGATCGATAAGGCGGTTACTGCCATAGTAGGGGAACTGCAAAAAATAAAAACTGATCTTTCCGAGAGTGACTGGCAGTCAGTCGCTACTATTTCGGCTCAAAATCCGGAAATCGGTGCCAAAATCGCCGAAGCACTTAAACTCGTCGGTCGTGATGGAGTTGTTACCGTCGAAGAATCAAAGGGTATGGAGTTTGAGATCGAACACAAAGACGGCATGCAGTTTGACAAAGGCTATGCCTCCGCTTATTTTGTCACCGATCCAGCCAGTATGGAAGCTGTCATTGAAAACCCTTACATCCTCATCAGTGACCAAAAGATCTCCGCCATCAGCGACCTTCTTCCTTTTCTTGAGAATACGATGAAAGTCAGCAAAAACATTGTTATCATCGCCGATGACATTGAAGGAGAAGCTCTAGCCACTTTAGTCGTCAATAAAATGCGTGGCACCTTTAATATTCTTGCCCTCAAGGCCCCTGCCTTTGGGGATCGTCGAAAAGCACTACTACAAGATATTGCCATCCTTACTGGTGGAACCTTGATTTCCGAAGATACCGGCCGCAAACTCGACTCTGTTACCATTGAGGATCTTGGACGCGCCGATAGGGTCTGGTCCGACAAAGATAACACCCAAATTATTGGCGGAAAAGGGGACAAAAAAGCTCTTAAAGCCCGCCTCGACCAAATTCGTCACGAATTGGAAAAGTCCACTTCCGAATTCGACAAAGAGAAACTAGCAGAACGTGTTGCCAAACTTGCCGGTGGGGTGGCTGTCATTAAGGTTGGTGCCGCCACTGAAGTAGAGCTCAATGAGCTTAAGGAACGTGTCAAGGATGCTGTAGGGGCTACTAAAGCCGCTATTGACGAAGGCATAGTTCCTGGAGGTGGAGTTGCCCTCATTCGCGCCGGTCAGGCCTTAAAAAACATCAAGGCTGATAATTCAGACGAAGAAGTTGGAATTGAAATCGTGAAGCAATCCCTTTCTCAGCCTCTCCGCTGGTTGGCAAAAAATGCTGGAGCCGACGACGGTTGGGTGGTCAAAAAGGTTGAAGAAAACAAAAGCCTTTCATACGGCTTTAATTCTCTCACTTTAGAGTTCGAAGACATGCTTAAGGCCGGTATCCTTGATCCTGTCAAAGTCACTAGATCGGCCCTACAAAACGCCGCCTCTGTAGCCAGTATGATTCTGACGACCGAATGTCTCATCACCGACATTCCGGAAGAGAAGAGTGCCACTCCTGCCATGCCCAACATGGGCGGCATGGATATGTAATTTGTCCTTTGCAGAAAAAATCCCTTTAACCGGGGATTTTTTTGTTCTGAGATATAATCTAGATATGTGTAAAGAGACAGAATCGTTTGAGCCAAAAGACCAAAGGCCAGAAACAAACTTAATCAAAATATTCAATTTTGTATACCCAAACGGCTCAGATGAGGCACGGCAAATAAAGGATCAAGCACAAAAGTCAATTGAAAGCGAATGTTCACAAATTTATCAACGTCAGAACTCAGAGTTCTTAGGAGAAATGCAAAAATACCGTAATGAGGGTCAAGATGCATTACTTGAAGAAATTGAAGGGGAAGTTATGGCCAAACTAGGTGACTTCGATTGGGACTGGAAATATATATTAACCAGAGTGGTCGATACTATTGGTACACAATCTAATGACAATGAACTAATCGAATGGATAAAAGTAGTTGCCGGTTCTCACGCAGATAGAAAGAAACTAATGTGTGGAGTATTGATTGAATTTGCTTGTACAGCGGAAATGAATCGACAAAAAATCAAATTTTTAGGTGACAATCAGAAAATTGTCGAGGCACTAAACAACAAGGTAATTGTTGGCAATCGATTGAGACCAGATATCACTTTGGATATGGTCAAAAACATCAATTCAAACATCAAAAAAATCAGTAAAGATGGAGATCTGTCTGGGGTCAGAGAGGCAGGGAACAGAATAGAAAATTTAGCTCTGGAAAGACATTTTGAAAGCATGGATTTCAATCAAATATCCAACAATTCAGAAAATGAAAGATGCCTGCGTCTGATCATGGAAAAAATGATAATAATCAAAGAGGATGAATGTTATCTTCCAGATGAGACAATGCAAGGTCAAGTCTTAAAAGCAGCAATTCAATGGATGTGGGCAATGGTTGACGAATTGGTACGGTCAAATTTCGCAAGTCATGGACGGGAAACTTATCTAAAGAGAAAGCTCGGTTCGATCGGGAATTTAATTTATGAAAATTCGTGGAATTTATCGAATGTACATATGTCGAGATCAGGCGACAATATAAACCCTGAAGCAGTCGAAAGGGTACTTGATTTTGAAGAAGGAGAAGGAAAGGTTTCAGGAGCAGACGTATTGGAACTTTTTAAGACCGTTGGTTTAATTTAGTTATTTTGGGGCGTACGACATTCCGGAAGAGAAGAGTGCCACTCCTGACATGCCCAACATGGGTGGTATGGGAATGGACTAGTTTCCACCGCCCCTTGTTAACCAACCTGAAATGCTTCGACAGTATTTCAAGAACCTCATCTTTTGATTTTGGGGTAAAGAACGAAGGACGGTTTCCGTTTTGCATTGTATTGTAATCCGCAAACCCCATATCTGGTAGGGAAACCTCAGTCAGAACAAAAATAATTACATAATTGACACCTTTGTGTATCGCTATATCGCAACCGCGACTATTACCTTTCATAATGGTACGAATAGCCAGCAAATCGTACCCAACAAAATATGTTAGTTCGTCCACGTAGCCTCCTTTGTAAGTGTTCGTTTTCAATATTTTATCACTAGTCAACATATCCACAAAAAAAAGAGGTTATTCACACAACAAAATCAACGGATAAATCAGTCTAAGTTACACACAAAACTGTTGAAATCTTTAGTTAGCCTTCGTAAGAGACAAATACGATCTTGGGTTTACCATTCGACCATTCTTTAGTACCTCGATATGGAGGTGGGGTCCGGTTGTTCTACCGGTAAGTCCCACTTCACCGACCGTCATGTCTGTAGTAACTTTCTCTCCCTCTTCCACAAAAATCTTTCCCATATGAGCATATCTGGTCTGAAGCCCGTTTCCGTGGTCGATGACCACAGATCGGCCATAGTCCCATCTGGTAAAACTCATGAGAACTACGACACCGTCTTTAAGTGGGTGGATTTTCGACCCCAATGAGGCAGTAATGTCTAAACCAGGGTGTCCATAATGGAATTCTTGCGATACGCCTGTGTTTTCCGGAATCACAGTTACCAAGCCCCTCTTGGTCTCGATTACTATGTTTTCATCGAAAGGTTGGATATTGGTTGAGGCTAAGATAGTTTGGTCTCCCGGCAATACAAACATGCCCGAAGCCAATGTAGTCATGGAAATCACACCGCCCAAGGCGGCTTTTAAATTTCTTTTTTCGAACATCGGCCTGAAGAGTTTGGAGATGGGATGAGATGTTCTTTTTTTGGGTTGTATTTGTATCATAGATGCGGGCGATAGCCCGCGTAAGGCACAAAAAACGCTCAATCTCTCAAGCGAAACAGTATCATATCATATCAAACTACCTAAAGTCAAACCGAGCGCCTTACTAGGCCGAGGTCCCGAGCGTACTCCGAGTGGATACAGCCACCCTGTCTATCAGCCCAATCTGTGCCTAAACTTATCTCAGTGGTAAACTCAATCTATATGATTACAGCCAATGAACTCAAGGGTAAAAACGTTCTTCTCAGAGCCGATTTGGACGTGCCCATCAAGGATAGCAGAGTAGAGAACACTTTCCGGCTTGAGTCGCTTTTACCTACTCTCAAGCTTTGTCTGGAGCATGCTCACCGGACCTGTCTGATAGGGCATTTGGGTCGCCCTGAAGAACTAGATCCTGCCTTTAGCCTCGCTCCGGTTCGAGACGATCTAAAAAGATTGACTCATCAAGATATTTTATTTATATCTTCGGGTTTTTCTCCAGGGGAGTGTTGGAAGGGGGAACTCCCCCTCGCTCTAATGGAGAACTTGAGGTTCGATCCACGGGAAGAATCTATTACGAGGGAATTTGGCAGAGAATTGAGTCATGGCGCCGATATCTATATTTACGAAGCTTTTGCCAATTACCGGCCCTGTACCAGCCTCCAAATAATACCCGAAGTTACCCCTACACGTACAGGTTTTCAGTTTGATAGGGAAGTTTCTATCTTCCAAGGGATCTTACACGAACCCGCCCACCCTTCGCTGCTTATAGCTTCTGGAGCCAAGCCTGACAAACTCGAAATAATCAAGGAAATCACACCCAAGTTCGACAAGACTCTTCTTGGCGGTAAATTCGCCTCACCGGACCATCTGACTCTCGACGGTTTGGATATAAATGAAGGAACGACTTCCCTGTTCAAAAACGCCATTTCTGAGGCAAAAACGGTTGTCCTAAATGGTCCGCTAGGTGTCTATGAGGATGGAGTCCACTCCAAAGCCACCAAAGAGGTCTTCCAGGCCCTCAAAGATAGCTCGGCATTAACCGTTCTTGGTGGTGGTGACACTGTTGCCGCCATTCCAGACTTAGGCTTCAACTACACCGATTTTGCCTTTGTCAGCACCGGCGGCGGCGCCATGCTCGACTTCTTGGCTACCGGCACCCACCCTCTCCTCGACATCCTCAAATAGGGTAGCTTGTGCTACAGTTTAATTAGTTACTATTACTCTACCTCTATGACAAATTTTTCCATCAACGGCTTCGGCCGCATCGGTCGCTCCGCAACTCGCGTCTGGCTCGCCAGCCATCTCGACGAATCCAATCTTGTCGCCATCAATACTTCCGGGTCTCAAGGGGTCAACGGTTGGGCCTATCTCCTTAAATACGACACTTCTTATGGTCCTTTACCTTATGAAATTTCGACTGAAGAAGTTCAAAAGCCGGACACTGTTACCGATGTCAACCCTCTACTGGGCTATTTACATATCAAACATCCAAAAAAAGAACTGTGCGTTCCTGTCCTCGCCCAAAGAGATCCTTCACGGATTCCCTGGGACAAATATGGTACCGAAATCGTTATCGAATCTACCGGTGCCTTTACTTCTCTGGAAAAAGCCATTCTTCATATTTGTGGTGGGGTTAAGATGGTCGTTCTTTCGGCACCTGCCAAAGGACCAGGAGTCCCTACAGCCGTTCTGGGAGTCAATGACAAAGAAATCTTTCATAAAGATAGGGTTAATGTTATTTCCGTCATCAGCAACGCTTCGTGCACTACCAATAGTGTTGCTCCGGTGGCAGACATTCTTCACGAAAAGCTCGGTATCCTTAAAGCCATGTTAACTACTGTGCATGGCTACACCGACGATCAAAATCTTCAGGACAACTCCCACCGCGACCGACGTCGTTCTCGGGCTGCTGCGATGAACATTGTACCCACCAGTACCGGTGCCGCCATCGCCGCCACCCAAGCAATTCCGGAATTAAAAGGATTGTTTGACGGAATCTCACTACGGGTTCCTGTTCTTACCGGGTCGATTACCGATTTTACCTTTATCACCCAAAGATCTACCTCCATTGAGGAAATAAACGAGATCTTTATAGACGCCTCACGATCTCCTAGATACAAAGGTATTTTGGCTGTGACGGATGAACCTATTGTCTCCTCTGATATCATCGGCCGTCCGGAGTCCAGCATCGTCGATATGGACATGACCAGAGTAGTCGACGGCACCATGGTCAAAGTGTTAGCCTGGTACGATAACGAATGGGGTTACGCCAATCGACTTATCGAGG
>PFUC01000078.1 GCA_002789895.1 Candidatus Collierbacteria bacterium CG_4_9_14_3_um_filter_43_16 | reverse complement strand
GGCGGGACTCGAACCCGCGACACCCTACTTAAGAGGCAGGTGCTCTAACCAACTGAGCTACTGACCCGAACCTACATATTTTACCTCATTTCAGGGTAAAATAGATCCACGCACCAATAGCTCAACTGGATAGAGCGTCGGCCTTCGAAGCCGCAGGTTGCAGGTTCGACTCCTGCTTGGTGCACAATTTTTCGTATATATTAGATGGTAGTGAATCTATTGATCTTTACGTATGCGCCTGCGGGGCTAGGGCATCTTCGGGTAACGGATGCTTTGGCGGAAAGCAGACCTAAGAACTCCCAATATGTCCTTTTGGGCTCGATCGATCGATTTGTAACCTGGATCCACCGTTTTACCAGCATTAACCCTTTTGGTAAGTACATATTCTTGAGGTCTCAATACGGAGTATTGGAGGATATTTTCACCAATTTTTATCGAGCTGTTTTAATAATGTCATCTGGTCGTGTCTTAAAGCAGTTAAAGGAAATCCTATTGCACAATCACGATTGCGATGATATTTGGATTGTGGCTACTCACTTTGGTATGGCGCATCAGGTGGGGGCTATCAAGGAGAAATTGATTAGAGAAACCGGTAAGAACATAAAATTGATAGTGCAGGTAACGGATGACACATTTCAACATGTATGGTGTGTTCGAGGGGCGGATTTAACCTTTGTTCCCAGTCTATTTGTAAAAGCAAAATTTGAAAAATATGCCAAAAGTCAAAAGATCAATTTCGTTTCCGATGTAATCCCCTACCCGCTTTCAAGTTTACTTACAAGAAAGTTGTCAAAAAAATTGGGGGTTAGACAAAAGGTATTTTCCGAGAAAACCGGGAAAATAAATGTCTCTATTCCCATTTCCGGTGCAGCAGTGGGTCTTTCCTATTTTATGGATTTAATTAAAGAACTAGGAAGATTGTCCGATCGGTTTGAGTTTTGGGTTTTGGTAAAAAAGTCCCCCTTTACCGAAATGTTTATTTCTTCAATATCTATGGTCGCAAATGTTAACGTACTGGTAGGCAAAAACGATATTCAGATGATAGAGCTTTATGAGTTACTGTATGAAAAAAATCTGATACATCTGGAAATTACCAAGCCGAGCGAGCAAGCCTTTAAAGCAATTATTTATCCAACTGCTGTAGGTGGAAGTGTTCTGCTTTTTACATCTCCGGTGGGCAGACAAGAAAGTGAAAATATTAATTTTTTGGAGAGGCATCACTTAATGCCTGAGTCAGGACAAGTTGCTGTGCCTAGAGCGATTAGAATTTCGATAAACCCGAAGATCGCCGCCAAATTTATTAAATGGGGTGTAAACTCCGGTCTATTTCGGAAGATGAGCTCTCCGAACTTTAAGTTCTCCAAGAAATGCTTGTCTTCAGGCGAAGTCGGTCCTGACGGAGCCAGATTGTTTTGGAAACAGGTCGAGAAAAGATTTGGAAAGTAAGTTGTATGTGAAATAATATATTAATTGTGTGTGACCAGGACATATACGTGTGATGTGTGGTTTTTGTAGTACACTGAATTGATGGCTGTCCAGACCTTTAGGATCTATGATTTAGTTCGTGATACCCGCATCATTCCGGAGGCAGATTTGGGAGAGGCCTCCAAGACAGCGACCCATCTTGATGTACCTTTGCAGGACGTTTTAATAGGAAGGAGACTAATTTCCAAAGATCGTTTAGGAGATCTGATTGCCAAAAATTTGGGAATCGGTTATATCAATTTGAAGGATGTGACAATCTCCAAAGAGGTTTTATCCCTTGTTAAAGAAGAATTGGCTCAAGAAAAGAAAGTGGTTCCAATTGGCCGAGATGGATTTATTCTTCATTTGGCCATGATGGATCCAACTAATCTGGAAACGATCAACTTCATTAGAAAGATTACCGGGATGAACGTGATCCCCTTTTTTGCATTTGAAAGTGATATCAAGTTTGGCTTACATCAGTATAAATCTAGCTTGACTGAGAATTTTCAATTATTAGTTGATCAGGTCGCCAAACAACATCCCGGTCAAGCTACACCCCAAGAATTGGCAGAGGATGTGTCTATTATTCAAGCGGTGGGGAGGATGCTGGAATTTGCGGTAATTGCGGAAGCATCTGATATACATATCGAGGCTCTTGCGGACAGTGTCTTGGTACGTTACCGTATCGATGGCGTTCTCCACGACATGATCACTTTGCCAAAAAGTCTACATCCGGCTATTGTAGCCAGAATAAAAATACTATCCTCTTTGAAGTTGGATGAAACAAGATTACCTCAAGACGGCAGGCTGAAGTTTGAGTCCGACGAGGGAGATGTGGTAAGTCTTCGGGTGTCAATCTTGCCAACCGTTGAGGGTGAGAAAATTGTATTACGTATTTTGGAAAGCGGAGAACTGTCACTTTCTTTAGAGGATTTGGGTTACGACCAGCGCAGTGTTGAGATAATTAAGAAAGCTCTCTTGAGGCCACACGGGATGATTCTGATTACCGGACCCACAGGTTCTGGTAAAACCACCAACCTGTACACAATGCTTAATTTGCTGAACACCGGTGAGGTAAATATTTCAACAGTTGAAGATCCGGTGGAAAATAGAATTAGAAGAATTAATCAAACACAGATTAATACTCAAATTAATTTTAGCTTTGCCGAGGGACTAAGGGCCTTACTCAGACAGGATCCGGACA
This sequence comes from Candidatus Collierbacteria bacterium CG_4_9_14_3_um_filter_43_16, assembly GCA_002789895.1. Lineage (GTDB taxonomy): Bacteria > Patescibacteriota > Microgenomatia > UBA1400 > MFAQ01 > UBA10133. The sequence goes on along the minus strand of PFUC01000078.1, from coordinate 1,445 downwards.
TTGTTATGGTGGGAGAAATACGTGACACGGAAACAGTGGGCATGGCAGTTAACGCCGCCATGACCGGCCATCTAGTTCTTTCTACTTTACATACGAATGACTCTCCCGGTGCTATTCCCCGCTTAATTGATTTGGGAGCAGAACCGTTTCTGTTGGCATCCACCCTGGAGCTCGTAATTGCGCAAAGGCTGGTCAGGAAAATCTGTCCAAAGTGTCAGACGACTCAACCGGCAAATTCGAAGATCTCTGATTATATTGTGGCTAATGTTCCCGACCTGTTGGAGCGAGACGAAATTTCTAAACTAATTCCATCTCAAATCAAGGTGGCACCGGGTTGCGATTTTTGCAAATATACAGGATATTCCGGCAGAACTGGTTTGTATGAGATGTTTACCGTGAATGAAGAAATCCGTCAGTTAATTTTAGATAGATCTTCCGCTAATAAGATTAAATCGGCGGCAATCAAAAGCGGTATGCGAACGATGTTGGTTGATGGAATCAATAAGATAGCTCAAGGAATCACTACTTTTGAAGAAGTATTAAGAGTTACGAGAGATTAAATGTCTGAATTTGAATATACAGGGGTTAGTCGAGATCAGTACCAAAGCGGTAGTTTGTTTGCCGGTTCAGAATCCGAAGCAGAAATGATTTTATTGGAGCAGGGAGTTTCGGTGGTAAGCCTAAGTTTAAAGAGACAGATGAGTTTCGGAATATTTGGCAGTTATTTTTCGAGAATTTCCAGAGAGATGAATGAAAAAATGAGTCCTCAGGAAAAAGTACTGTTTACAAGTCAACTTTCTTCAATGGTTAAAGCGGGATTGCCTCTAATTGATGCTTTGGGGACGTTTGTTGACGAAAAAAGAAAGGGTGGGTCCGCGATCGTAATTAACAAAATAATGCTTGAGGTTCAGTCCGGTGGGAAGCTATCAGATGCGTTGTCACGTTTCCCAAAGATTTTTAACGCAACCTATTTAGCTATTGTGAGAGCTGGAGAAAATAGTGGAACTCTGGACGATAGTTTGGGATACTTAGCAGAGCTATTACGGAGAGAGAATGCGTTGCTAGCAAGAGTAAGGTCGGCACTAATCTATCCAACTGTAGTGGTAGCTGCGATGATTTCGGTGATGATTTTTATTAGTGTTTCGATTATTCCCAAAATCATTACTTTTGCCGAAAGTTCCGGACAAAAATTGCCCGGTTACACTTTGTTCTTGGTCTCTATTGTTTCGTTTGGGACTAGATATTGGTATTTGGTATTGGCGGTGACGATTGGAGTGTTGCTGGCTATAATATTTTTCTTACGGAGCAGAAAGGGTAGCCGTTGGTTTGGTAAAATTAGTCTAAAATTACCTTTGGCTGGTCTGGTGATAGCAAGATATAATCAGGCACGTTTTGCTCGAGTGTTGGCTGGTTTCTATAACTATGGTGTTAACATAGTAATTTCT
>PFUC01000047.1 GCA_002789895.1 Candidatus Collierbacteria bacterium CG_4_9_14_3_um_filter_43_16 | reverse complement strand
GTTCGGAAAATTGAGGGACGGAGAATTTGAGGATGTTTAACTTTTCGGTAACGGGGCCGGAAACGGTGAAGTAAATAAGGGTACCGACTCTCTGGCCAATGATGGCGGCAGTTTTTTTCATTTGTCCCGGTTTAACATCTGCATTTGGCATATATGTGAGCATGGCATAGTGGCCACCGGGGAGAGCGGTCAAGGGAACTTTGATTTTAATATTAACGACTTGGGTAGTTTTGGTATCGACAGGGATCATGTCTGGGGCTAAGACCCAGGAGGCAAGAGACCAGCGATTGCCGGCGGAGTTGGCGACGGGGATCGGGGTTCCCTGTTTGTCGTAAACAATGAAGTCTTCTACGGCTACCGAATAGTTTTGGGCTTCCTCAGAGTCATTTCTAACTTTTAATTGGGCGGTGATGGTTTCACCTGGTTTGCCTTGGAGTAAGAGCCGAGGAGGTATAGCAGTGATGACGGATTGGGCGAGAATGGGATGGATCCCCGCCTGCGCGAGGATGACAATTGAGAGAAAAGCGGAGAAGGTAAGGGCAGTTTTTTTCATTTTTTTGTTATTTTGTTTGGTGGAGTGAGATTGCCACGTCGTTTCACTCCTCGCAATGACGTCAGAAACTGGCGGTGGCTGTATACGTAATCTGGTTTTCGTAATCACCGGCAGCTTGAGTGGCGGCAACCGTGACGCGGTAACAGACGTTGGCAGTGTGGGCGTCCGAAGTGCTGGTACTGGACATGATGGTTTGAACGAGGGGTGAGTCCGGATCGGCGATAGAGGGGAAGGTTCTGACGTTAAAGGTAGTGCCGGTACTGGTAAAAGGAACGGTGGCTCCGGAAACTGCTTTTAGGGTATAGCCAAAACCGGGGTGAGCGGCGGCGGTGTCCCAGGTATCGGAAGTAGTTTCGTTGGCAGTACCATTATCCCCGGTGGTGTCGATAATAAATGGGGTAGTACCCCCGTCTTTACCCATTTGGTCATTTTCCTGAGTGGTGACGACATAACCATTGGAAGCATTAGTGGAAATAGTAAGAAGATGGGCGGCATCCATAAAGGTATTTAGAGTGAGGGTGCCAAAAGGGACGGCGAGGGGGGCGTTGACTCCGGTGACGGTACTGACGTCGGTCTGGTTGGTAGCACCGGTACCACACGGATTGGCACCAGAAGCGATGCCAGCGATGGAGAAACTGATGGTAGGATCGACGGTGGCGGTGACGCGAACGGATTCGATGACACCGATCTTACCGGTGGATTGATCGGTTGGGGTGCCGGTGGGGTCTGAGCCGTTGATGAAGTTTTGAACCTTAAAGGAGTAAGTATCAGCGGTGCCTTCGGCATGGCCGGACTTGGGAGCAGGAGCAATGGGGGTATTCGTGCCAGCAGTCGCACCAATATTTAGAGTAATGGCCGTGCCTATACCACCCGTGCCGGTGTAGTGATATTCGAGACAGTGCCAGCCGGAAGGACAGTTGGTGCCTCCGGAGACGGTGGCGACGGGGGTGACAAAGGTATAACCGGAGACGTCTGAAGCCGTGCCGGCAACACCGCTGGCAAAATCAAAACCGGTAGAATCTGGGGCGACGTCGTTGAAGCTTGAAGTGGCAGCGGGGATAAGGACACGGAAGAAACCACTGGCGATGGAAGAAGCCGTGGTGAAAGTGATGACGTGCTGAGGTTTGGATTTGAAGTAGATGACGTCAGTATCGTCGGCATCTCCGACGGCCAGATTGGTGGTGACAGTGAACTCGTCGGCATCAACGATAGAATCAACCGTGTATGAGGCAGTACCGATGGTGAGAACATCACCAACCTTGAGACCGGCGGTGGAAACAGAATAGAACTCGGCGGCACTGGCAGTGTATATCCAAACATGGGAACTACCGGATACAGTTGGGGATTTAACTCTGCCCGCAAAAGAAAGACGAGAGGTTTGGAGAGTGTCTTTGACCACACCTAAGTTGGCTGAGTTAATCTGTGAGGGATGATACAGAGAAGAAACTACCAAAACAGTGACGACAGAGGCGGCAACAATAATACGTTTGAGTTTCATATATACGTTAAATATTTCATGTTCCTCCCCCCCCTGTCAACTATCTTCTGTGTTTTGTTTGTGCGGAGAATGACTGTTAAAAATATTGAGGCAAAAATCAGCCCGGCCATGATCTTAAAAGGGAAGAAAAAGATGTCAATGGAGTTTTCGGTATGGGAGTTTTCGGAGTTTATTTGTACGATGATTTTATAAAAACCGATTTGGCTTAAATTGGGGCTGAAGGAAAAATTTCTCCCTTCAGAATTAAGAAGAATTCTTTGGGTGTTGGAGATGACATAAACCGGTAAAATTCCTTCAAGATATGTAGGAGTGTTATTTTGGCCGGTAACTTTGAAAATACCTTTTGTTTCGGAGGTGAAGTTACCCTCGTTTTTAACGGAGGTGGAAAAAGAGAGGGGGGTGATGTTGTCGACGAAGTAGATATTTCCAACTTTGAAAAAAGCTCCCGTATTGGGAAGGATACTGCTTATCTTTAGGATAGTAGGTGGGTTGATGTCCGAGTGCAAAGTCACGAGGAGATTGGCTCCGATAGCGGCGCTTACCTGACTGCCTTGGAATTTGGGACTAGAGATGTTGGAGTAGGTGGAGATAAGAAGAGTGGAGTAGAGATCTCTGAGAATCGCGTTGGCCGGTACCGAAAGGGCGAGAATCAGCTGTTCGGAGGATTTTGCTTTGACCGTGAAAGGAGAACCGAGCTTTATATGAGTGTTGGCTAAACCAAAATAATTGAGCCAAGAGGGATTTGATTTCATATCAATACTCGGGTTTCCCCTGTCATCTGACTGAGTAAAAGGAACTATCCTGGCCACTAGTAGTTTATCTTCGTTATTTAGATTGGAAATAGTAAAGACTTGAGTAATTGATTTTCCGGGTTTGATATTGACTCGGAGTAAAGGAGGAGTAAGAGAAACTCCGTAGCTAGAAGCGGAGGCGGAAGGTGGATGACAGATGACAGATGTCAGAAAGATAATAAGTAGTAATATCGTCATTGCGAATTTCGGTACTTCGAACTGGGGCTCGCTGATACCCGAAGGGGTAAATCTCCGATATTGAGATTTAAGAAGTAGTTTGGGCGTTCCCGTAATGGCGGGGATTGCTTCGGCACTTTGTGACTCGCAATGACGATAATGGAGTGAGGTCATCTTATTCATTTTTAGAATGAGGGGATGGCTATATATTGAATATTATTTTGGTAGGTGCCGGTGGCTTGGGAGCCAGCAATATTTATTTTGTAGGTAACAGTGGCGGCGGAGGCGGTGGCGATGCCGGACCGGCTCATGACTGTGGCCGGCGAATCGATATCTTGAATGGGAAAGGGACGGAAATAAGTATTGTCGACGAAGTCAGCTGTATCGACATCGGTGCCCTGAATGTTGTAGCCGAAGCCATAACGGGTATTGTCGTCCCAGACGGTAGCGTCAGTTTGAGTACAAGCAGAGGCCAAATTGCAGGAAGTATCGGCAATGGTAGTACTTCCGTTTGAGATACGCAGAGGGTGATCTTCGAGGACTTTAACAGTATACCCATAAGCACTGCCGGTGGTAACGGTTAGAATGTTGGTGAGGAGACTAGGTGTTCCTGGGACGAGACTGCCATAGTTGAGATCCAGATTTGAGATGGTGAAAGTAAAAGGGGTGAGTTCGCGAACGTATTGAAATCCAGCTTTTATAATATAGCCGCTAGAGTTGAATTGTCCTTGAGCTGTTTGTCCCACCGTGTCCGAAAGGCGATAAGTGGCGGAGGTTTTGTTTCCTCCGGTGATATTGATAGTTCCCATGTCAATTTCAAAAGAAGGAGAAAACAGATTATCGGCGTAAACCTGGGGGTGAAAATAAAGCGTGAAAACAATGGTTGTCATAACATATAATATAAGTCTTGATCCGGAGAAAAATGTCAAGATTAAATGATTTGAAGGATGACTTTGAGTGTTGGATGAGTGTGAATTGACTGCTTTTGATGTATTTTGTACAGTCACAATATGGCCTGATGATATAGTAGCGATTGGTGCTTGAGAGGACTGAGGAAACCCGAACATTTTGTTGATATATTAAGTTTATAATTTGATCTTATCGGACTCATTTTCTATGGTTTTTTCTAGTGAGTTGGCTGAGGAATAAAGCGTAATCATATCTGTTTGGATGGATTTTAATTTCTCAACAATGGCTGGTGGGAGAAGGAGCTCTCTGCCTTTGGAATTGAAATACATGACTAAATCTGTGGTGGAGTTTAAGACAGAAGCCAATGAGGGTTTGGCTTGCCGGGATATCCAAAGAAGACTTTCGGCTTCAGTTTCGTGGAGAGCGGTTTCTAAAACTTTGATTTTGCCCTTACTCTCGAGAACTTCGAGAAAATTACGGGAGAAGATTACGGCTATGGGTGTCATGAGAATCAAGGAAAATAGATTAATAATCTTATCCGTGTTCAGGCTGGAATAGTTTTGAGAAGAAAAAATAAACACGATTAGAAAAGAGGCGACCGCTGCCTGGACGGGTTCAAAAAGAAGGGCGATAGCAAAGAAAAGAAGATCTAAAAGAAAAAATAAGGGTGAGACGAGACCCCCAGTGGAGAAAACCAATAAGAGACAAATGGTGTTTAGAATGAGGGTAGAAGGCATGTTCAAGGCCTTTTGATTAGAGAATCGTGAGAAAAATTTAAAGCCGAAATAGAGTAAGGTGAGGGCCGCAGTGAGCTGAAGATTGTAAGGGTTGAGGCTTGAATTGCTGCTCCAGAACCAAGCTATCAGTATAGAAAGTGTGAGATAGATTGTGTGTAGAGAGGAAAGAGGCATACTATTAATAATAGTACAAATGGAGATTGGGTGTAAATGATTTGGAGACGATAGGGATATTGGAGCAAAATTGAAAGATTGATATATATTGTAGTTAAATTAGCACAAAGATAATGCATGTGATTAACAATTCACACCTATGTTGTTATATCATCGCAAATAAATACTGGTAATTATTCGTCGAAGTAAGACGTAATTTTATTGCGGAAATTCAGGAGGAGATGAATTTCTTGTGATGGAGAAATACATATTTTGACTGGTCGGCATTCAGTGTTATGATAAAAATGGTGTCTGAAACTCTTTGGAATAAACTAGGGAAATTAACCAAGATGGATGGGGTGTTGATTGGTTTATTGGCTATTGGGTTAGTTGTGTCGGGAATAAGCCTTTTTAGAGGGATTACAAAAGACAATCAAGTTCAAGTAGAATATTTGGATGCGACTAGATCAGGTTTATCTGATCGAGAGCTGATAAAGAAGCTGGTAGTCGACATAGAAGGGGCAGTATTTTCTCCAGGTGTGTATGAATTATCAGGTGGGTCCAGAATAAAGGATGTTCTGATCGCGGCAGGTGGATTCACGGAAAAGGCCGACCGTATGTTCTGTGAAAAAAATCTTAATTTGGCCCAGGAAGTTAAGGATGGACAAAAGATATATATCCCGTTTCTCACCGATACCCCCACAGATATGGGGTATGTGGAGGCTAAAAATAATATAAGATTAGTAAATTTAAATACTGCCACGGTGGGTGAACTGGATACCCTTTGGGGGGTAGGCCCGGCAAGAGCAGAGAGCATTGTGAAAAATAGACCTTATGCTAGTGTCGATGAGGTGGTTAGCAGGGGTGGAATGACCAAACAGATTTTAGAAAAAAATCGAGAAAAACTGACAGTCTATTAGGTGATGAAAAAACGCATCTTGATTCTATTATTATTGTTTGGATTACGATGTATTCTAGGTTGGTTTAGTATACTCATTTTTGAACCTGGAGAAAAGATACGAGTAACAGGGTACGCCAACACATTATCTCAATATGCCACAAAGTGTATCATAAGAATGAACCGTTTTGTATTTTTGACTGAGGAGGTATGCGCAAAATATCGTGACAATAAGATTAGCGTAATTGGCAATATAGATACGAGAGTGATAGACGGTTTCGCCGGTAAATTGTGGCTTACCAACGCGAAAATAGAGATAAAGGGAAGAAGTCAAGAACTCAAGGAGTCGAGAACTCAAGACAGGGATTATTTAAATAATTTCCGTGAAAGTTTAGTTTCTGTCTATAAAAAGTTTGTGCCTGAACCGGAAGCAGGGTTAATCGCTGGAATAGTCTTGGGATATGAAAAAGATATAGGGCAAAAACTATATCAGCAAATGATCAAAAGTGGATCAGTACATATTGCTGTGGCTTCAGGCTACAATATTTTACTTGTTGGTAGTGTGGTTTTGTCTTTGAGCTTTTGGTTTATGCGCAGACCTTTCGCAATTTGGATAGCGATCGCGGCAATGATTTTTTATGCTTTGTTGGCTGGATTGGATCCTCCCGTGGTTCGGGCTGTCTGGATGGCGGGACTAATGTATCTTGGACAGGTGCTGGGCAGGGGAAGTAGTTCCGGTTGGATACTGACGTTTACGGCTTGGATAATGCTAATGTTTGATCCAAGTCTTTTGTCTAGTGCAAGCTTTCAACTTTCAGTGGCCGCTAGCTTTGGTCTGATGGTGATGGAACCTTGGCTCTCAAAAAAGTTTGCAGATAAGATCGGTGATGGGCTAATTAATTTGGCGGGGAGTATTGGAGTAACATCATCGTTGTCGACAATGTTAGTGACCATGCCGATTATCTGGTGGCATTTTGGAAGAATGAGTCTTTTTGGTATACTAAGTAATATTTTGATATTACCTCTTGTGCCACCCCTAATGGTTTTTGGGGTAGGCATGTTGGTGTCTCCAGGAGTTTTCGCTTGGTCTACCTACGCACTGGCGCACTGGATGGTTCTGATAATTAGATTCTTTGGAAATTAAGTGGGTAGTTTTGCTTGCCCTCCTGCACGTTTTATGATTAAGATTGATGGTGAATTGGAAAAGATGGAGTGGTGTAGTTGGGATATTGCTTGTATTGTGGGTTTGGCAGCAGTGGCCAGACGGGAAACTGCATGTGGTTTTTTGTGACGTGGGGCAGGGAGACGCCTCTGTGATCGTTTTGGGGTCATTCCAGGCGTTAGTGGACACTGGTGCAAATGAAAGTAGGGTGACTGAGTGTCTTGGGAGGTTGATTCCTTTCTGGGATAGGCAGATTGAAGTCGTCTTTTTGAGTCATACAGACAAAGATCATGTGGGGGCTCTACCGGGAATAAAAAGCCGGTATATGATTGGGAGAATTATTGATAAACCGAGCACTGGAGATATTGTCCGTTATGGTAGTTTAGATTTTGATATATTGAAGGGATCTGAACTTGTGGTGGAGAAGGTCATGGCTAGTGGCAGTGAGTCAAACGAGTCGTCGGTGGTCATCAGACTAGTCTATGGAAATCTTTCGGTTCTATACACAGGAGATATCGACACGGCTACGGAATTGGCACTATCAGAGAGATCAGTGCTAATAAAGACGGACGTACTAAAAGTCTCGCATCATGGATCTAAATATGGTTCTGCCAAAGAGTTCTTGGAAAAGATTATGCCTAAGTTGGCGATCCTTTCGGTGGGGGCGAAGAATAGCTATGGTCACCCAGCCAGTGATACTTTGATGCGGTTAGAGGCAGTGGGGGCGAAAACCTTGAGGACGGATAAATCAGGCACAATTACGCTGGTGACTGATGGAAAAGAACGGAAAGTGTTTACGGAGAAATAATTTCCCGGTTTCTTTCGTGATAGGCTTTGTCATTGCGAGTTTCGGTATTCCGAACCGAAGCAATCCCCGATGGTGGAATTTAGATAATAGGTTGAATGTACTCTTAATGGCGGAGATTGCTTCAGCTTGAGTACAAGATTCGCAATGACGAGTGGAGTGAGACCTGATCGTGAAATACACGATATATTCGACCTACGGCAGGCAGGTTGCCAAACTCGCAATGACGACTAAGGTCTTGATCTTTGTGAAAAATATGTTTACTATGAAAATAGATACCTAAGAAGTATCTCATGCTTGTGAAACGCTTGGAGAACTGGGGAGAATTGTAGACGTACAGTTTTGAACCATTTCTTATCTCTGATCAAGATCGTTAATAAGCAGGGTTCTAGTCGCACCTTGCAGGAAGTTTATTGGAGGTGTTAGTGTTTGTTGATTAGGGGCGAGGGTCATACCGAGCCCCTTTTGGCCTTCCGGCCAAGTGCCTGCTCCGCAGGCACAAAGGATTCATTTACAGACTATGAGATAGAGAGAGTTTGAGATATAATAAGCAGATGCCAAACACATTTGCTAGAAAGGACTATGTTATCAGGGAAGAACCCTTTGGATATATATTTTTTGACAAACCAAGACTAAAGCATAAATTCGTATTAAAAGCCGATTTGCCAAACTTTTTGAACTCTAGTCGTTTGGAGTTAGAAGACTGTGAGTATTTAAAAGCAGAGAGAGAGAAGATTTTCGGGCTGATATTATTTATTCTCCGACTAGAATATATTACGAATTGACTCTAGCATGTAATCTTCAGTGTAAATCATGCTTTAACAGGTCAGGAAAGCCTAGACCAAATGAATTGAGCACTGATGAAATAAAAAAGAGTTTAGTTGATCTAAGGAAGGCAAATGTTTTGGATTTGAGGTTTACTGGGGGAGAATTAACCAGGAGGTCAGATTTGTTTGAAATTCTGAAATCTGCCAAAGAGTTGGGTTTTGCGGTATCTTGTAACACAAACGCAGCGTATTTTAATGATGAAATAAACAAAAAGTTTGCGGAGTTAGATATTGAACAAGTCACAGTTAGTATCGATGGAAGAAAAGAACACCATGAGGCAAACAGGGGATGCAACACATTTGATCGTACATTATCAAACCTGAAACGAATGCACGAATTGGGAGTCAAGATGAGAATCAATACATTAATTAATAAATATTCTTTGAATGATCTTGAATATATGTTGGATTTGGCATCTAAATATGTGACAGAAATAAATTTCTTTATCACAAGGTTTATCGGCAGAGGGAGTGAGTTTAAGAAAGAAGATGGTTTGGTAACCTTTGATGAATTTTATGAAATGTCAAAACAAGCCGACAAACTGAGACCAAAGTATCCCAATCTAAATATCCTCCATTTTGAACAATCAACTATTGATAATTCTTCTAGATGTGGTATTTATGATGAATTTGGTCTAAAAGTTGGACCTCCAGATGGTTATACGAGGTTCAACATTATGAGTGATGGTAGTTTGTGGGCTGGAGGATATATACCCTATGTTGATTCATCATACGAGCTGGGAAATATCAAAACGGATAATATATACGATATCTGGCAGAAAAGTAAAAAACTTGAATCTTTTCGAGAAGAGTCCAGAAAATTAGAACTATTTTGTCGTAGATGTGATAAATATAGCAAAACGTGTCCTGGTCCAAATTTCGAATTAGAGTTGTTAAGAAAAAAAGATTCTTCGATTACAAATCCATATTGTTATTATGGTTCCGGACCATCCTTATTACAGATAATTGAAGACAAAGAAAATGCCAGATAAAAATGCTTATTTTGATTATCTTACCAAGAGATTGGATAGCGGAGAGAGTAAAAATATAGTTATTTCTACAACGGTGGATATAATCTCAAAACAATTAAGGAGTAAAAAACAATAAGAGTTTTGGATGTCGGCTGTTTTAGCGGAGCAATGTTAAACAGAATAAATCAAGAATTACCAAGTAATTTTCGGGATCGTGTTAGTTATGTTGGTATTGATTCAGACCAAGACGCAATGCAACATGGATCGAATAAATACGGTTTAATTACCTTTGTTCAGACAAATCTTGAGAAGAAAATTAACCTAGTAAAACAATATGACGTGATAATTTTATGCAACGTCTTACATGAATTATTTCCAAACGAGGAAATAGAAATAAGAAGAGAAAGAATTAAATCAGTCTTCCAAGGTGTATCAAAATTGCTAAATGGTGAAGGAGAAATCATTCTTTTAGATGGTATAAGACCTAATGATGCTGATAAAGAAATTGAAATAGAACTTGTAAATGAAACCTGGAGGAAGAAGTTTGAAAAATTGGTTAAAGAATACACGGCCGTCTCGTTGACATTGAAAAATATCTCCAAAAATAAAATTAAAACAAACAAATTTACACTATCTGTATTTTTAACAAAAGCGAGGTATTTGGATAAAGAATATTGGACCAGTGAGGCAGAACAGCTTTATCAATATTTTTCTGCAAAAGATTTTGAAGGCATGATAAATAAATCTGGACTTCATGTTGAAGAAGTAACTCCACAAGCTTTAGAGATTGAAAAGGCAACAGAAATGATTATAATTAGCTCATTATCTGAGGAGCTACCAGCGAAGAATGTTTTGATTGTAGCTAAAAACTGTTAAACTAGGTCAAACTTCTTTAGAAAGCCTCGGTCATTATCGTAATTTCCTACATGCATTGCAGATAAAAACAATTTTGACCCTCCAGATAGCAATATCTCCTTTTTCCCTAAGTAATCGTGCCAATCATCCCTTAATGTGTCTCTAACTTTAATTAGTTTTTCTTCTGCTTCTGACGCATTTCTAGCCTTGTTAACCTTTACTATGCCGAGGACAATTGGAGACATTGATCCATCGTAAACCTCCATGTGTTTAGCGTAATCATCCTTAGTTAGACTATCTAGCCACTTTCCGTGATCGTCTCCGTACAATTCAACAAGCTGTTCTTTACTCAATCCCTTGATGATTTTTACCTGTTTGATCTTGACGATAACGCCACACACAACTCTTGCGTATTCCTCCAATGAGGCAGACAACCACTTATTAATTTTCAGTTCTGATTCTCGGCTTCCCGGTATTATTGAAGGATCATTTCTCGTAACTTCTTTACCCAGATCTCCTTTGATCATAATAAATCCCAGGCTAAAACTTTCCTTTTCTGTTTCTAATGTTTTAGCTCCAGTCTCCATTTTTATATTTAGTCAATCTCTCGTACATAGACACACTCACCCTTAAACTCATTCTTATTGTCTTGAATAATCTGCTTTACTAAAGCTTTTGGTCGTACATCTAGATCTTTTAGTTTATCTAAATCTATCCATGTCTGCCAATGATCTCCATTAAACTCCTGGTCTATTACACCCTCTATTTCTTCATCCTTGTCTATATCTCCAAGTATATAGAGCTCGATACTGTGTTCGTTCTCTTCTGGCTTAATATAGTCTCTAACGTAGATAATTTTCTTAAACGTGAAGTTTCCGCCGGTTTCTTCAAGTGCCTCTCTAACACATGCCTGCTCAATTGTTTCTCCCCATTCCATTTTCCCCCCAATGTAAAAGTAAAAATCCTCACTTTTTACATATGAAAGCAATATTTTGTCGTTTTTGATAATAATTAGACGAACTCTAGGTTTAATTTTTCTGTTATCCATGTGTTGATTTTACCTTATTTTTAGGTTTGGCAACAATATCATCAGCTTTGGTATAATTAGGTTTCGACAGAAGCTAGTTTGTAAGTAAATATTCTCAGAAAATGACACGCTATGGCCTAGATTTTGGCACTACCAATTCGTCTTTGAGCACGCACGCTGATTAACGGCGAATCTGTTCTGATACCTATAGATCATGCTGCTGAGAATCGAGGGGTGGCTAGATCCGCTCTCTATTTCTACCCTCGGAAATTGGTTATTTCTAAAAAAGTAACAAAGGAACAGTTAGTGTCACAAACTTTTATGGCAGATCAGGTTTGGTATAAAGGAGAGGAAAAGGTCATCACGGGTAGTCTTGCTGTAAATACTTATTTGAACGACAATAAGTCCAGACATGAAGGTGTGAAGAGAAAAATCTATACTGGAAAGTACAATAACGTTATTCTTTACACCACACCAAGTGGTAAGGTGGTAACTGGAGACATTCCAGATTACTATGAAGAAATTGATTTTGGAACGGGACGTTTATTTCACGCTCTTAAGTCGGTTACTTAAACTCCCCTTTTCTATTGTAAAAAACCCCGTGTGTACGGGGCTGGTGAGATGTATTTATTCAGGAGAAGGGCAGAGAAATCGATCGTGGTCGGCGGGTAGCTTAACAATATATCTGGAGGTTACCCAATCAATCTTGCCACTGGCAGTAAAGATAACTGAGATCTTGTCGAACAAGGGGAAGACCAGTCGTTCCGGCTTATACCAGCCGAGTGTTCCTTCAGGGCTGGTGGGGCTGACAAAGCCATGATTGTTTTCAGCACACGGCAGTCCGTTTAGCATCACTGTTTTTCCAGTCATGACTGCGATTTCATCACCAGGTTTAAGATTATCTGGTCCTGTCCAAGCTATGAGTTGGAAAAAAAGTCCAAATACGAAGATGATCGTGGTGACGACCAGGGCATAGCTAAGGAATTTTTTCATTTTTTCTCCTTCATGAATGAATGTGCGTAACTGGGGATATTATACCATCTCTGCTATGGGATGGGTCCTGCATGATTTGATGGTTACCAAGAACTTACACATACTTGACAAATAGTTACGCTTTATGTATAGTGTGGATATCATATGGTATACAAACGGAAAATATATCAAGACCTTTTGGCTCACGCTCAGACCCCGATGGTGACGGTGCTGACAGGCATGAGGAGAACGGGGAAAACGACTTTGGTTAGTCAACTTTTAAAAGATATTTCGAATAAAAATTCGATATTTCTAGATTTACAACGGCCTGACAGTAGAGAACTGTTTGAGCAGAAGAACTATGACAATATTTACGAGGCGCTCGTAGCTAGGGGTATGTCCCAAGACGGTTCAATGGTGGTGGCGTTGGATGAGATTCAGTTAGCCCCGGATTGCCCTAGTGCCATTAAGTATTTATACGATCACAAAGGAGTCAAGTTCATCGTGACTGGTTCCAGCTCATATTACCTGAAAAATTTATTTTCTGAGTCTCTTGCGGGGAGAAAAAAAATCTTTGAACTATTTCCATTGGACTTTGGAGAGTTTCTGTTATTTAGAGGGGTTAGATCGGTGCCAGCCAACTGGCAGATAGGGATGTTTGACAAAGATGAATACAACCGATTATCAGCATACTATGAAGAATTTATTAGGTTTGGTGGTTTCCCTCAAGTAGTTCTGGCTGGGTCGGAAGTGACAAAGAAGGATATATTGCTCGATATCATGTCATCTTATGTAAATATCGACATAAGGTCTTTGGCCGATTTTTCGGATGAAAGAAATCTGTTTAGTTTGGCGAAGCTTTTGGCTACAAGAGCGGGTAACAGGATCGAGTACAACAGCTTAGCTAAACAAATAGGGCTATCAAGACAGACAGTGAAAAACTATATTACATTTTTTGAGAATACCTACTTGATTCACACCGTGCCGGTATACACAAAAAATGCTGGTCGGGAGATAGTAAAGGCTAGGAAGCTGTACTTTTGTGATACCGGTTTGGCCAACACCTTGGCGGAACTCTCCAGTGGAGCACAGTTTGAAAATACGATCTACAATCAGATAGTCAAATTGGGGACAGTACAGTACTACGCTTTGAAAACGGGAAGAGAAATAGACTTTGTTCTTGACGGTAGGTTGGCGTTAGAGGTCAAAGAGACACCGACCGATGGCGATCTCTCGGTATTGAGGAGACTGTCAGAAACGGCTGGGATAAAAGAGACAATATTGGTATCAAGAAATGAATCTCCACTATTTGAAAATTATATTTGGGGCGGATCGATACAATAATAAACTCCGCTGATAGAGTAGAATAGTTGAATGAGATTTTCACCAAAAGTATATAAACTGGGTCAACTGAGAGTGGTCCTCGTACCTGAGGAACGGGAGAGTGTAACTGTGCGGGTGATGGTGGGAACGGGGAGCCGAGAAGAAAATGACCAAGAAGCGGGCAGTGCTCACTTTTTGGAACATTTTGTCTTCAAGGGCACCAAGAAGTTTCCTAAGATGTACGATATCAATGAAGCGATAGAAAAGGTCGGTGGGGCCTTTAACGCCTACACCGGTCAGAACGAGATGGGTTTTTGGGTGAAGATGGATAAGGAGAATCTGGAGCTAGCTACCCGAATTGTCGGCCAGGTAGTGACTGAGCCGGTACTGCCGAAGGAACATTTTGATAAAGAGAGAGGAACAATTCTCGAAGAACTGCACATGTACGATGATAGACCAAACTCTAAAGCGGCCGAGGAGTGCAAGGAACTGCTTTTTGGCAAGACGAATATGGGTAGACCAATCATTGGGACGGTCAAAAGTCTCAACGAGATGACTGTAGAAGAATTGAGAAGATATTTAAACAAGTGGTTCGTGGCCGAAAACATAGTGGTAGGAGTCGTGGGGTCTTATGGGAAAGAAGAAGATGTTTTGAAAATAATTAAAAGTGAGTTTGCGACTTTGATCGAAGATGGCCGAAAGGTTCCAGAAAAAAATAAATTCGTATGGAGTGAGCAAAAGGCGCCAAGACTAAAACTAACTAAAAGAAAAGTGGAACAAGCTGCGGTAGTGATGGCCTTTCGAGCTTTTGATACTAACGATCCAAGAAGGTATGCCATCGATCTTTTAAACATTGTCTTTGGGGACGGATGGATGTCCAGATTAATGAGGGAAGTACGGGAAGAGCGAGGTTGGGCATACGCCATAGGATCTGATGTGGATTTGTTTACTGATGCGGGAGGTCTGTATATAGGTGCAGGTTTGCCAAAAAATAAACTAAATGAGGCGGTTACACTGATTACAGAAATTGCCTTTGGTTTGGTGGATAGCAAAAAATGGGCAATAAAAAAGGAAGAGCTAGAGACAGCAAAAGATACATTCAGAGGTAGGTTCGCATTAAATTTTGACCGTCCGGAAACGGTGCTGGGAGCGGCTCTGTGGGACTTGATCTATCGAGACAAGATTTATACTCCAGAAGAGAAACTGGCCAACATTGAGAGAGTGACTATTGAGGAGATCGGAGCTTTGGCCAAAGAAATATTTAAGAGAGAGAATCTGAGCATTTCGGTGGTGGGGAATTACACTAAACTAGATTTTAAGATCTAGCTGAAGATGGGAGGTATAATCTGCGTGAGATAAAATTGCACCTAGGGCAATTGCTTGGATACTTCTTGTTTCGATAGTAATTGGGCTGACTTGGCTTGTTTTGAAGACCATTGTATATAGCTGGAACGTGCAACAGTAGAGTGCTGTATACATTTTACGAAACGAAAAATAACATCATGGGAAATTACGCCCCCGAAGGCCGCAATCCATGGGGAGACTCCTGGCTTACTCCACTTCAGCTCCAAATAATGAACGATAAAATTCGGAAATTGCGGGGAAATTAAGGGTCTAGAAGATAATAGCTTCGTCCTCTCACTTAGTGGGAGGATTTTTTTGGTTTGGAAGGGTGTTTGGTTTCGCTCGCCTTGATACTGGTGCAGATGGGACAGTAAGGAGGTGCGAGGTGATTAGTGCGAGGTGCTTGGTGCGGATTTTGTATGTTGTCTGAGATCCGAGAACTGTGATCTGAGATCTTTTTCTGGTCTAGGTTTTGTTCGTAGTCAGAGTAAACGAAGGGGTTTTTGCAGTTTTGGCAGATGAGGATTTTGTCCGGCATGGTTATTTATAGACGTCGCCGCGATAATCAACGGTTTCGATAGTAATAATTTTTTCTTTTTGATTATACGTATAAATTATACGGAAAGGCCAAGCACGGATGCACCTGTATCCCTTGAGTTGCCCCTGAAGGAGTTTGCCTTCAAGTGGATCGGAGAGAAGTAAGTGGATTTTTCGTTCAACTTTTTTTTGGTCTTTGGCTCCAATCGTTTTAATCTGTTTGGCTGCAGAAAGTCGAAATTGTATTTCCATTGCTTTTTATTTACCAACCAATTATCTTGTCTGCTTCCTTTGAGGAAATTGCCTTGGATTTTCTGGCTCTCTCGATACTCTTCACCAGTTTTTTGTCGGCCATTATTTCTAGAGTCTCTTGCCAGCCTTCAAACTCTTCAATAGACATAATAACAGCGCTCGGTTTACCTCGATGGGAGATGGTGAACTGACGTAAACCTGAACCTACTTCATCAAGAATTTGGTAGAAGTTGGTACGGGCTTCGTTGGCAGGAAGGGTGGCACTTAGATTGCTCATGAGGTGATAGTACCATTAGTGGTACATATGTGTCAAGTTGACTCGATATTCCCAAGACAACCATTCGGTCCCGTTATCTGTTTTGGATTCGAAGATCTTAGTCCCATCCTGGTAACTGGTCAGCGTTGATGGGGTTTGTGATGGAGTGTATACGCTGATTGGCTGGCTGATTGTGGACTTGAGGGGAGTCGAACCCCTTACCTCCTCAATGCGAATGAGGCGCTCTACCAGGTGAGCTACAAGCCCGTGACTAGATTTTAGCAAAGATAGCCATGAAAAAAAACTCCCTGTGGAAAACACAGGGAGTGAAATGGTTAGGCTATCGAATAACTCCGGCGTGGCGGAAGTTTTCGAGCTGATTGGGGAAGTTGGTCATATTACCGATTTCCCATTCTAGCCGATCCTGGCCTGAGCAAGAGTTCTCAAAACGATAAACTCTTCCGGTGGCACCAGTGATGGTCATAGGATGATCACTGTTTACTTCTGCCCAGCTTGTAGTGTGGGCCCACCAGGCGTCATCACCGATGACGTTTTGGAAGGCCGCTTCAATAATGTAAAAATAACCCGGTTCAAGAGTGAAAGTGCCGGGAGTGTTGCTTTCCCAAACGAGAGTGGGAACACAAGTGACGGGAATAACCTCAATAGTGAAGGCCATCGTCAGCTGATGATCGTCGATAGCACAGTCAGATCTGACAGCTAGATCATCGTGGAGGGTCAGTGTGGTCTGAAGAAGTGTCCCCGTCCGGGAATCGGTTAAGACACAGACCCCTTTTTCATCACCGAAGTTGGCGTAGGTGGTGATCGAAACCGCTTGTCCGGCAACGACTGGTTCCGGTGAGGCAAACAGGCCGGCAGTGACGGTTTCGCCAAAGGCGAAATAGAAACTGAATTCCTGTGTCCTCAAATTGCATTCGAAGCTGGCCGGATCTCCGGTGGAGAAAGTGGCGCTGGTGTGTAGGCAGCCATAGGCATTGACTGCGGGTAGCTTGGTTGGCGTTTGGGCCGGGGTGGGAGACGGAATCGTGGGAATGGATAGACTTGGAGCCGGAGCTGCCGGAACGGAGGCCGGTGCCTGGGTGCTGGGCGCACAGGCGGTGAGCAGAACGAGAAGAACCATAAGCCCGAACGAGACTTGACGCATGATTTACCTCCTCCGCCAAAGGCGGATCAATAATTTAAGGTTCCAAATTAATTGTGGTGATTATACCTATAATAATCTGAATGAGCAAGTGAGCTGGGTGGTTTTTATTTGTCCTGCGATAAGGTAAAATATTAGGGAGTAGGGGCCCGTAGTTCACCGGTAGAATGCGCCCATGGCATGGGCGAGAAAAGGGTCCA
>PFUC01000061.1:1215-5318 GCA_002789895.1 Candidatus Collierbacteria bacterium CG_4_9_14_3_um_filter_43_16 | reverse complement strand
GCGGAGGTGGTATAGAGAACTAAAGGCTCACCACATTTGGGACATTTTTCGTCCAGCTTTTCGGTGGTACCGTTGATCCATTCGATATAATCACAACCCTCGGATTTTTTGGTTTCTTTATTCCAAACATTGGTACTGCATTTTTTCATTTTTTTACCAAAACGGGTGACCTGAAGAACTAGGGGCTCACCACATTTGGGACATTTTTCGTCCAGAGATTGAGGCTCTACCTCCAGCCACTTAACAAAGTCACATCCTTCGGATTTTTTGGTTTCTTTGTTCCAGCTTCCTGCCGAACATCGCTGAAGCTTGCGACCGGTAGCTGTTTCGACAATTTCTCCCAGAGGAGAACTACATTTGGGACATTTTTCGTCTGGCATATTCTTAAGGGTATCATCTGAAAGTCAGGAACTCAAGTCATGGATGATCATCTTGACCAGCTTGTCGGCTTCTTTACGAATTTCATCTTCGATATCCGGTCCGGTATGCTCCTTGAGATAGGAAATTATTTCCGGATCGTAGGGCCTTTCATGGACAATGGTGAGAAAAGTGTGGTGGTGTGGGTTCTCCAATCTCTCCAAAATCATGTTGATGATGCCTTGAAAAATAATGTCATCAATCAATTGAAGCGCCTTTCCTTTTTGATTTTCCGCTTCTTCAATACTTGCCAACATTTCCTCGATTTCGGACTTCGATATAAGATGATCGTAAAAAAGTATGGCCATATTTTAATTATTTATGGGTCCTAAAGGTATCTTGTTATCCGGATCGTCGACAAAAAGCATGAGGACCAAGCCTTTCCTAGGCCCCTTGTTTAAATCTAAGTATTGCATGGTTTCCGGTGAACCGCCAAACTGCTTCCCGGTCCAGTCCGCCGGACCGGCATCTCCGATGTCACAGACAACAGACAGACCGTTTACGGGATTGATGACAATCATTTTGCGAAAAGCGTACCAATCTTTCAGGAATCGGTGGTCACGGTTCCAGGTGTCAAGATATAGAGTTTGGACTACACAATAATATTTCTCTCTCTGGTATTCCCGGGTAGTAAAACTACCGGAGTCTTTGGCGAAGAAACCAAAGGCTCCACGACCTGGTGCAATGCCGGCCTCCTGAATCTCGTCGTGCCGAGCCAAGGAATCGCCGGGAAAACGAAATAGATGCTGTTCGAAACCTATATAACCCAGCTGGTGATTGAGAGATTGATCTTCTAAAACCACTTTGGCTGTGATACCGGTGTTTTCAAAGATAATCTTCTCAACTTTTTCGGCAGACTCAGGTGTAAGCTTGGTCGGCTGATGGGGTAAGAGCTTCTGTAAACCGGTCATTAATTTTTGTCTGACGGAGAGATTATTTCCTAACGGCTGGGATTGTGTAGAACCGGGTATAGTGCTACTGACTGACAAACTCGGAGGAACCGGCATGGTTAGTATTGCTCCAATCAGGCCGGCGCCCGCTAGAATCTGGCCGGATCTTTGCCGGAGATGATAGGCAATTAAACTCGATTTTGTAAAAAATTTCTTAGATGCTGAATGCCGAAGAAGTTTGTTTCTAAGTGTATTTGACCTTTTTTCGAGCTTTTCAATCGACTTAAGTAGGTTGGTGGTAGCCATAAGATTAAGAAAAAATGGAGGACAATCTCTTGAGAGTTTCTTCCTTGCCTAAAATTACCAGGCAATCGAAGAGAGGCGGGGTGACAGAACGGCCCGAGATGGCCACTCGGAGTGACATAAAAGCTTCTTGGGGGGTGAAGCCGGAAGTGACTTGGGCTTTGACCAACTCCTCGTGGAGCACCGTCGAGTTAAAGTCCGATACGCCTTTGATAATGGACTTAGCGGTCTCAAACCAGACCACGGTTTCTTTTTCTGTGTGACCGGATTGATCCAAGACCGATTGGGGATCGACCGCAGGAGCCGCGAAGAAATATTCCGCTGCCGGAGCAAAATCCCTCAGAGTAAACATCCTCTCCTTGACTAAGGTAAGAATTTGCTTGACCTTCTCATCATTCCAATCAGCTGGGATAAAGGTATTTAATCTTAGGAATAAATCTTCAGTCGGGATTTTTTTGATCCATTGGCTGTTGAGATAATTTAAGCGTTGAATATCGAAGATGGCATTTTGTCTCTGAATTTTATGTTCGTCAAAGATCTCTACCATTTGATTGAGAGTTAGCAACTCAGAGTTATCTTTGTAAGAGAAACCAAGATAAAAAAGGAAGTTATTGATGGCTTCCGGAAGGTAACCATCGTCGGCATATTCGAGAACAGATTTGGCTCCATGACGTTTGGAGAGTTTGCTTTTATCCGGTCCAAGAAGCAGAGGAACGTGGGCAAAAGTGGGAGGTTCCCAGTCGAGTGCTTCATAAAGAAATAAATGTACCGGAGTGGAGGCCATCCACTCGACTCCACGAAGGACGTAACTGATCTTCATGAGGTGGTCATCGACGACTACGGCCAGGTGGTAGGTAGGTATGCCGCTCGTTTTCATTATTACCTTGTCGTCACATTCATTATTGGGAAGACTAAGTTTTCCTTGAACGAGGTCGTGCCAAATAGTAAAACCAGTTTCAGGAAGTTTGACTCGTAAGACGTATGGTTCGCCAGCTGTAATTTTTCTTTGAGCTTCTTCGGTGGTAAGTTTTCGACAAAGACGATCGTATTTGGCAAACTGATCTTTTTCATGAAGTGACTTTAATCTTTCTTCAGAACAAAAACAGGGGTAGGCGGCGTCTATGTCGACAAGAAGACTAGCATATTTTTGATAAATCTCCAGCCTTTGAGATTGAATGTATGGGCCAAAAGGCCCACCTACCACGGAATCCTCGTCACGCGCCAGTCCAAGAAGATCGTGAATTTGGTAGATTTTCTCGATGGAACCGGGAACAAAGCGATCTTGGTCTGTATCTTCGATACGCAAAATAAATTCTCCACCATATTTTTTGGCCAAAAGATAATCAAAAAGTGCTGTGCGAGTATTCCCAACATGGGGTACACCGGTGGGTGAAGGGGCGTTTCTAGTTCTGACGTGCGTATCGGCCATATGGATAGTATACTTGATAAAGACTATGGCTACACTAACCGAAGCTTCTGTGGTGGCAAGAAAAGCAATCAAATGGGGAGGGATTGGATTCATCGGAATCACAATTCTTTGGTATATCGGAGTGGCACTTCTAGACTATTACAAGTTCCTTAACCCACCCCCGCTCCCCCCGGCTGGGGCAAGCTTTGGGGTTTTACCCGGAGTGAATTTCCCCGGAAGTAAAGACCGGCCAAAGATGTCTCTGGAACTACCAACAGGGGCAGTACCTGCCTTCCCAGATCGCATGAGAGTTTATTGGGCGCCAACCAAACGAAGTGGTTTTGCGGATGCCGATACAGCCATTGATACAGCAACTGCGCTTGGTTTCCTTTTTAAACCATTTCAACCAACCGAAACAGATTATATTTGGACCAATCAAGATCAGCTTAGCTCTAAGCTAGAAATGAATATTGTTTCCGGCCATTTCGTGCTTTCACGGCGATGGCAAAATAATCCGGCACTAGCAACAATGGGTAATTTTCTGTCCGATAAACAAGTGATAACGGAGACTGAAAATTTTATTAAAAGAATCGGTCTGTTGAATGACGATGCTGTCGGAGTTGAGAAAGTAACGTATTTAAAAAATGACGCTTCAAAATTGGTTTCGGCTCTTTCCCTTTCCGATGCTGATTTTGTGCAATTAGATCTGTTTAGAAAAAATATTGACGAGATTGATCCCAACAGCAAATCAAAAGAAATAAAAGCGAGTTATCCATTTTACAGAACCGATCCCAGTAAGGGGTTAATCCGTATCGTGGTAAGTGGATCGAAGATACAAAATGAAAAAATCGTATACATGGATTATCAATATACAGATATCGACTACGCCAAAAATTCAACGTATCCAATTAAGACGGGTGAGGAAGCTTGGAGCGAGCTTTCGAGCGGAGGCGGATTTGTCACCCCCATAGGTCCGAGAATCGGAGAAATCAAAATCCGAAGAGTCTTTTTGGGTTATTACGACTCAAACGAGAACCAGAAATATGCTATGCCAATTTATATATTCCTAGGAGATCAGGGATTTA
>PFUC01000061.1:0-1194 GCA_002789895.1 Candidatus Collierbacteria bacterium CG_4_9_14_3_um_filter_43_16 | reverse complement strand
TGCTATGCCAATTTATATATTCCTAGGAGATCAGGGATTTACGGCCTATGTTTCGGCAGTGATAAATGAATGGATAGAGAAGAAATAAAAATGGAGACACTTACAATTTCACTGATACTACTTGCTTATAACGACGAAAAAACAGTAAAAATCGCACTAGAGAGTATTTTGAATCAAGATATCTTAGAACGAAATATTCAAGTTGATCTTACTGTGCTTCCAAATGGTTGTACAGATGGAACGGTACAGACGATAAATAACTTTTTTAAAACCAAAACTATTCCAGACTCTTTATCGTGGAGATGTATTGTTTCTCCCATAGGAAATAGGAATAAGGCTTTAAATATGGGATTGAAAGAAACAACTGGTAAATATGTTTTTTATATGAACGCTGACTGTACCATTTCCGAAGGAGCCATTAGCGCTTCTGTTAATCTGTTTGACAATAAAGAAGTAGTTCGGTTAGTTGGATTACACGTTATTCCTAATACAGACCATTTACTGGCTGATTCGTTCATAAAAGGAATGTTTGAAATAGAGATTGCATCTGGAAAAATTAAGGGCAAAGAAGTACCAATCGGGCGCTTTATGGGTATGAGAAATGGACTGATTGAATCTGTCCCTGAAGATATTCACTCTGAGGATATCTGGCTAGATCTATTTACGGCTGACAAGTATGGACTGGACTCTATAACAGTAATTAAAGACGAGTACGTGTACTGGAATCCTCCTGCAGACTGGGCAGAATATATAAACTTGTATGCCAGATATAAACACGGAATGACACAGTTGTTTAAAGCTCACCCCGAAAGCTTCGTTATATTCCAAAAGTTTATGGCCGAAGTAAAACCCAAATCGACGGTAGAGTTGAGAGAAGAAATTGTTGATGTTCTTGTTGGGAATGGAAAAGAGAAAGATAAGGCAGAAGAGCTTTTTGAGTTATACAAAAATGTCAACAAGATATACCACGAACAAGAAAAAATTCTCAACTCTAAACTGATAAATAGTAGTGGAAAGTGGTTGACTGATCGCTGATTAAATTTGGCCTATATTTTTGCCTACAAGTGCCTACGAGGATACTCCTTGTAGTTGAAGATTGTGAGGAAAACTATTTCCAGGTGAAGTTGGAGAAAGCCCAGTTGACCAACTTTTCCCCCTCGCCGAAACGGTCTTGGCTGTTCAACAGACTAAGAA
>PFUC01000007.1 GCA_002789895.1 Candidatus Collierbacteria bacterium CG_4_9_14_3_um_filter_43_16 | reverse complement strand
CATATTGGTGGTGTGAGCCAAGCAAGCGGAAACGAGAAGAAACTGGTCGCTTAACTGAAGAGGAAAAATTGTTTTTAAACATTGACCCGACTTTGATAAAGGAGGAAATAAAAAGGATTTTTGACATTGCTTGGAAGAATGGTGTATTACTTCCGGATTCTGATGAAGAATTTACTGTGCTTGTTAAGCCTACAGGTGAGTGGACAGTTATGGTTAAAGATTGTGGAACTTTGAGGTGGATTCCAGAGGACATGAAGAACGATCATATGAGGGATTCTTTGAGAAAGGGGCTTACTGATAGAGTGGACAAAATACGAAATGAATTGTCTAGACATAACAAACATTTATAATGACTGTATGAAAGATCAAAGCTGTCTGTTTTGCAAAATTGTGGCGGGAGAGGAGCCAAGTGAAAAAATCTGGGAAAATGAGGAATTTGTCTGTATTCGGAACAAATACCCGGTGGCACCGACTCATGTGCTGGTGATACCCAAATCCCATATTAGGAAGCAGGAGGTTGCCACCCCCGCCGTTAGCGGGGTAAATAGCCCCTATAATTTGGAGGAGTTTTGGGGTAAAATCATGTCAGCCGTTTTTGATGTGATTTCCGAGTTAAAGCTTGAGAATTCTGCCTACAAGCTGGTTAATAACGGTAGGGGATACGCCCATTTTGAGCACGAACATGTTCATATTCTGGGGGGAACCAAAACCGAGCCAGGGGGCCAAACATAAAAACGCGTCATCGCGAGGCCAAAAGGCGTGGCGATCTCCGAGTCGGGGATTTCCCCACAAGGGGGATCCAGAAGAGCTACAGCACTGCGTGATTCGCAATGACAAACTAAAAATAGAATTATTTAATTTGTTAAATTTAGAAAGAGAGGTGCATTTTTCGTGGCACTAGTAGCAAAAAGAAAACAAGGACAAAGTACACAACAGCTTATAAGTGAGTTCAAAAAGCTAACTTATGAAGATCAGGGACTAGATAAAGTTCGGGCGGTTGGTATGTCTGGATTCCTCAAACCATCTAAAGTTAAGAATATTAAGATGACCGAGTTACGCAAAGCTTCTGCGCGTATCCGCAGACGGAACAAGCGTAATGCTGGTATAACTAAGTAAGTTATGCTGTACTCAAAGATAAGATCAGATTTAACCACGGCTCAAAAGGCGGGGGATACTCATTTGGTGGGTGTTTTGAAGCTAATTGCTTCGGAGCTGTCCTATGCTCAGGTAGACTTTAAGGGAGCCATGCCTGCCGGCAGGCATGGCGATTTGCCAGATGAAGAGGTGGTGCGAGTGTTAATGAAAGAAGCCAAGAAACGCAAGGACTCGATCGAGATCTATATCAAGGTCGGTTCGCCGGAGAGATTGGCGGAAGAGAAGTATGAGCTGAAAGTGATCGAAGGCTATCTACCCCAGATGCTTAGCGAAGAGGAAGTGACGGCAGAGGTGATTAAAATAGCTTCAGAGACCGGTCTGTCCGGTGGTAGACTTATGGGTGCAGTCATGGGAAAACTAAGAGGAAAGGCAGACGGCTCGGTAGTTCAGAAGGTGGTGAACCAAAAGTTCCCGTAGAAATTGTATGCTTGAAGTACAATAGCAGTATGTTGAAACTGGATTTGAGCATTAGTGCCGACAGCCGGTATAGCTTTGATCGAAAAAGAGTTAGAAGTGCTCTGAAAAAAACTTTGGTCGAGCAAGGAGTGGCAGGAAAGGTTTTGATTTCCTTGAGTGTTGTAGGAGAGAGGAAGATAAGAGAGTTGGAACAGAAATACTTTAATCAGGACGAGGTAACCGACGTCCTCTCCTTTCCCTTACAAGAAGGGGAAGAAATGCCGGCCGACTTTGACGGACTCAATTTGGGTGATATCGTAGTTTGTTATCCTCAAGCCAAACGCCAGGCCATGCAGTGGAATCGTTTGGTAGATGAAGAAATCGAGTTTTTGGCTTGCCACGGCCTGTTACACCTTTTGGGAATTCATCACGACTGACCTGAATCGTTCATGATTCAAGGCTATTAGTTATTAGATTGTGTTTCGCCGGTGTTAGAATAGGGGTGTTCCCTGTTCCTTAATACTTGTTGGAGGTTTACTTTGGATAATTCAATTCAGGTGACTGATAATAATTGTCTTGTCGTGGCTAGTGAGTTAGTTGCTAGATTGCGGAATAAAACCTTTTCGATAGAAAGCTTTGAAACTAACATATATCCAAGACCTGTAGCCAAGGTAGTCTCAGGCCTAAGGCTCTACGATGAAGATCCGATTCCTGGTTTTGATCCTGCGCTAGGATATCATTTCGAGTCGGACGTTTTGACCATTCTATTTTCTTCAAAACGAAAATTGGAGTGGAATCTGAGCACGGATAAGGTGACGATCATTTTTCATGAAGATGGTCGGATCACGATCGAAAAATCATTGCTAAATGCGATTTTCTATACCATCGTAATTAGATTTTGACGATGAGAATTTCAAGGAGAGGCAGTGAAGACAATTATCGTTACTATGGAAAATTGTGAAGAGGTGGCCGGGGAGTTGGTCGAAGAGCTTTTTGATATACCCTTGAGAATGGTTTCGGTGGTTACTGGTCCAGGCATTAGGGCTGAATTGAGAACTTTTCCTGAAGAGCCAATCAAGGTGATGTCCGGATTTTCTTTTCGAAATGGGTTGCTGACCATACGATCGATAACGGTTTTTTCACTCAAGGCAAGTCGTAAGATTTCTTGGGATGTATCGAAAGAGAAAGTCACAGTTACCTATCTGGACAGTGGATCCATAAGAATCGAAAGGAAAGAATTGGGAAAAGAAAAAGTTATTTCCCGTATGATTGTTAAGCTTATTTAGTTTTCCCCCGTTAATAGCGGGGGATTTTTTACGCCTTTTGTTCGGTAGACTTATATATCAGAATCGTGAAAAATTGTTTAGGCGTAAGATTTGAAGAAAAATGGGCTGTAGCAGTCAAAGAAAAGGGAACGAGCAAGTTTTTTCCAGTTGACACGGCCTGTGAAAAGCCATAAGGTGTTAATGTGAGTTTTTACCAGACATACAGACCTAAAAAGATAGCCGACTTAGACTTGGTTGCAGTGAGAGATGTATTACTGTCGACGCTTGCTTCCGGCAAAATATCCCACGCATACCTATTTGTTGGTCCACGCGGGTCAGGTAAAACCAGTACGGCTAGGATTTTGGCTCAGCTTGTAAACTGTGAAAAAAATGCCTGTAAATCAAGTGATTTTTCTGAGCCTTGTGGGGAGTGTGAGGCTTGCCGGGTAATTGGTGGAGGTAGTAGTGTAGATGTCATTGAGATTGATGCCGCGAGCAATGGATTGGTGGATGATATTCGAGATCTTCGGGAAAAGGTTAGACTTTCACCAGTTCAGCTGAAGAAGAAGATTTATATTATCGATGAAGTTCATATGGTATCAACGGCGGGATTCAACGCACTTCTAAAGACATTGGAGGAACCCCCGGCACATGCTTTGTTTATTTTATGTACTACCGAATCACAGAAAGTACCGGAGACGATTGCTAGTCGATGTGCCAGGGTGAATTTTACCAAAGCAACAATCGATGAGGTGATAGGGTCACTACTAAAAGCAGTGAAGGGTGAGAAGTTGGACGTTGATAAAGAAATTCTTCAACAAATCGCTGAAGCAACCGATGGCAGTTTCCGTGAGGGTCATAAAATCCTAGAACAGCTTTCATCATATGGAACGAAAATTGATGAGCAAGTGTTGACTAAGGTTTTAGGAGTTGTCGGAAGACATTCCGTGAAGAAACTCTTGGATTTCGTGATGGTTTTCGACACCGATGGCATTATAAAAATGTTTGATGAAATGGAAAAAACAGGGGTAAAAGCCGGAATTCTGGTCACCTTACTTCTTAGAGAAGCGAAGCTTGAAATGGAGAAGCAAATCAGAAGTGGAGAAAGCCCCGCCATATATCTTCGTATAATAGACAATCTCATTTCCTCTGCCGATCGGATAAAGATTTCTCCGCTGCCACTACTTCCGATAGAGATAGCGCTTCTATCAGTTGCTATAGACGAGAAAGGTGGGGAACCCCGCCCAAAAGTTCAGATTCCCTCCACGGCGAGTAAACCTGCTCAGGAAACAAAAAAGCATGAAGATTCCATAGTTAAATTGAGTGCAGAAACTTTGATAAAAAGGGAAGAAACAGAGGATGTGGATAGGAAAACTGTTCAAGATGACTCTGGTGA
>PFUC01000044.1:802-5069 GCA_002789895.1 Candidatus Collierbacteria bacterium CG_4_9_14_3_um_filter_43_16 | reverse complement strand
GCCGCTTCAGCCGCCTTCTGGGCGCTGGAGTGGAATGATAAAGGGAAGCTCTTGTACTCCAAGCTTATCTTACCCTTATATTTATCCATAACTGCTTTCACAGTAGGGAAAGCTGTCTCGCAATAAGGACATTCAAAATCGATAAACTCCACCATTTTGATTTTTGCATTTGCGGGACCGTCAACGTAGCTGTCGGCCAATTTCAACGTGAGTCTTTTTCCATCTTCTCCAAGAGCCGCCGCGGCTTTATCACCTGTACCATCTTTTAACTCAGCCTCAATCACGCTTTCAAAACTAGACTGTGGCTGCGCTCCCACCAAAAGGATTCCGTTAATCAGGAATGACGGTGTTCCGCTTACTCCTAGCGCCCCCCCCTCTTTTTGTTCAGCCGACACTTTTGCCGCAGTCGTTCCACTATCCAAACATTGGTCAAACTTACCGGTATTAAGGCCCAAGTTTTTGGCCCGTGCTTTGAGACTTGCTACATCCAATTTTCTCTCACCCACTACTGGCACCGCTTGATTCCCGGCAGGATCTGGGGCGGTAGTATCAGTCCCTATCACATTATTCTTTAACCCCTCAACCTGAGAAGAAAGTCTTCCCACATAGAAAGCCGCCACAATTAATAACAATACCAATACAGGTGTATAGATGGTTTGTAAACCGATTTTTTTATTTGACATAGAAGAATAATACCAGAATTGTTACTTTATCACCATAATTTTTCCAGGCGTGTCTTTGTGAAGATTGTCATTCCGGACTTGATCCGGAATCCAGGTCCACATTTTTCTTTTGTCCCAAAAAATTCATGGAGGTCACCACACTCTTCCCTGTTTTCTCCTCCAGTTCGATCCTCGCATTTTTGGCAATTCTCCCTCCTTTAATTGCTGGTTCTTTATTTTCTCCAAATCCAGTTGCCTCTACGGTTTCTGCAATCTCTCTAGTCGAAAGCTCCGCCAAAGCAGTAAATATCAGCTCTGCCTCACTCATATGATCTCTCAGATTTTGAGTTTTAAGACTCTTATACTCTTTATGTTTTTTAACAGTCAATCCCGTCCATTCTTCATGGATCAAGTTAGTCAGTATCGCAAATTCCTCGTTCTTTTTCACATCATGAGTCGCCCAGTAGTCCGTCAGCTTATTTCTCGTTTCCTGCCCCATCATTCTTTGCTGAATCCATTTTTCACCTCTGCCCATTTTTTGCCAATATTCACGCCCTCTGTTTACAGATCGCTCAGGATCAGAAATATCCAGAATTCGCTCATGTCCAACTTTAGCAAGCCACAACTTAATTGGTTCAGCTTTGGAGCTAGGTACAGATTGAATGAGTCGAAAAACTGTTTCCGTATCGGCCACATCAGTCTCACGAAGTTTTCCATCTTCAGCCACCATTTTCAACCGGTGACAATTTGTCACCACTTGGCTTCCTTCAGTTTTTAATCTCTCAGATAATTTATTCCAATACTTTCTCGATTTTTGAAAATTTTCCTGTTCAGTCAACACTCCCACAATATCCACCACCGAAAAAAACCACCGCTCTTTCTCTCCATCCCACACCCTACGAATATTTCTCCCTTCAAAGATAGCTACCTTCTCCTCAGGCTGTAATTTATTCATTATTTAACTATACCAAATATTACCCGAAAACAAAATTTTAGACTTTCATCACAAAAT
This sequence comes from Candidatus Collierbacteria bacterium CG_4_9_14_3_um_filter_43_16, assembly GCA_002789895.1. GTDB lineage: Bacteria > Patescibacteriota > Microgenomatia > UBA1400 > MFAQ01 > UBA10133. The sequence goes on along the minus strand of PFUC01000044.1, from coordinate 3,395 downwards.
TGAGCATCCGATCCTTCACATAAATTGTTTTCAAAATCTTTCCTCCATTCAGATATTTGACTATTTTTTCCTCCTGTTTGGCCAAAGATATCAATTCCGTCTCTTTGATACCGGCGGCCACCACTATCACAGCTCTCATTTTCCCATTTATTGCTACCGTTACTTTTACTTTTTCATCCACCAGATATTTTTCATCGACTACTGGCCAAGGGGTGCTGTGAATACAAAAGCTTCCTCCAATTTTTTCCCATAACTCTTCAGCTACAAAGGGGGCAAAGGGCGCCAGCACTTTAATTAAACTTCCCAAGTCTTCTCTTGAAATTTCTGTCTCTTCCCTAGTTAGATTATTTAGGGTCTCCATCAGTTTGGCAATCACCGTATTAAATTTGAAGTTAGCCATGTCAGTCTCCGCCATCCTCACCAATTTATTGACCAATATTTTCACTGTAGGTCTCGTGGATCCCGAATACTCTCGTGAGTCAGACCCCTGTGTCTGCCCGCCAATTTTAGTACATACATAATTATGTAATTTATCAATAAATCTTTTTACCCCTATCAGTGACCTCTCATTCCAGGCCATAGTCGCATCAAACGGACCCATAAACATCAGGTAAGTGCGAAGAGCATCGGCTCCATACTTTTCCATAAATTCATCAGGTACGATTACGTTCCCCTTACTCTTGCTCATCCGATTACCGTCAGGCCCAAGAATCACTCCATGAGAAATTCTTTTCTTGTAGGGTTCGGGAATATTTTTTGGTACTGCACCCAAATCCCACAGGAATTGATAGATAAACCTTGAGTACAGCAGATGCAAGGTATTGTGTTCGTCTCCTCCCACATAAACATCCACCGGTAGCCAATACTCCATTTTCTTTTGTTCCGCCAAGACATCTATACTGTGCGGATCACAATATCGGAGAAAATACCAATCACTTCCGGCCCAATTTGGCATGGTGTCAGTCTCTCGTCTCGCTTTTCCTCCACATTTTGGGCAGGTTGTTTCCACCCACTCCTTAATGTTAGCGAGTGGTGACTCGCCGGTATCAGTCGGTAAATATTTTTCCACATCGGGCAACACCACCGGCAGATCTGTCGCCGGCACAGGATACCACCCGGCGTTTTGTGACACTGTGGTACTGTGACTCTGTGTCGTGCCACCAATCTCATCTCTTGCACAATTCTCACAGTAGACCATCGGTATCGGTTCACCCCAGTAATGCTGTCTGCTAAATATCCAATCTCTCAAGTGATACTCAACTTTCTTGGTGGCCCATTCGTTCCCAACCATCCAATTACTCACTGCCCTAAATGCCTCCTCCCGTGCTTTCATGCCATTGAACTTCCCCGAGTTCACCATCAGTCCATCCTCAATAACTTTTTCATAAGCGTCTATCACATATTTTGGATCGTTCTCAGGCACTTCCACCTGAACAATTTCCAAACCATATTTCTCGGCAAACATATAATCCCGCTTATCATGAGCTGCCACCCCCATTACCGCTCCGGTTCCAAAGTTTGCCACTACATAATCTCCAATCCAAATTGGCACCCTTTTCCCATTTACGGGATTAATTGCGTAGACACCCGTAAATATCCCCGTTTTCTCAGATACTCCACTGGTCCTTTCAAACTCACTTTTTTTCTTAGTTTCGTCCAAATATTTCAATATTTCTTGTGTCACTGTGTCACTGTGGCCCTCATCGTCATTGCGAGTTTCGGTATTCCGAACCGCGGCAATCTCCTCCACTAACGGGTGTTCTGGAGCGATAGCTATCCAAGTTACGCCAAAAATAGTTTCAGGAAATTTTGTAAAGCATTGTATCCTGTGGATAGAGTTTTCTATTTCGAAATCTATTTTTACACCCTCTTTTTTTCCTATCCAGTTAATCTGTGCCGCTTTTACTTTTTCAATAAATTCCGTGTCATAAAGCCCGTTAATTAATCTGTCGGCATAATCCGTTATTTTTACAACCCACTGAGAAATAGTTCTTTTTTCCGCTTCGGTACCACATCTTTCACATTTTCCATCAATCACTTCTTCATTGGCGAGACCAATCTTGTCTTTGGGGCACCAGTTAATGGACATCTCTTTCTTTTCGGCTAATCCTTTTTCAAACAGTTTCGTAAATATCCACTGCGTCCATTTATAGTATTCCGGCGAGGTCGAGTCGATCTCTCTGTCCCAATCAAAAGAAAACCCTAGCCTTTTCATTTGCATACGAAAGGTATCGGTCACTTCTTTAGTTATTTCCTGAGGGTTCCGGCCACTTTTAATGGCATAGTTTTCGGTGGGCAATCCAAAGGCGTCCCAGCCCATGGGAAACATCACGTTCTTTCCCCGCATTCGTTGGAACCTAGCATAGACATCCGCCGCCGTCATCGAAAAAGCATGTCCCACATGCAGCCCTGATCCGGAAGGGTAAGGAAACTCAATCAGCATATAAAATTTTTCACGATCGTTCTCAAAATCTACCCCTTTATAGCCATCAAAATCCTCATACCTAGGAATCCACTTCTTCTCTATTTCCTTAAAATCATAGCTCTCCATATGCGTAATTTTACCACCCCCTTCTCCGCGTGGCACTGTGGT
>PFUC01000044.1:0-778 GCA_002789895.1 Candidatus Collierbacteria bacterium CG_4_9_14_3_um_filter_43_16 | reverse complement strand
GTTTCCTAGCAGGTGTTATTTTATGTTGCCAGGCTCCATCTTCAAAACGCCCAATTTATCAAACTCTTTGTCATACGTTACCACAGCCCATTTTTTAGATTTAATCTGTCTGACATTAGCGATCATGGCATCAATAAATTTAACTTTCATTCGGGTGTATTGCTCCAACGTCGATATCCATTCATACCTTTCCCCCACAAGTACACCCTTCATTTGGACTACAGACTGGACCATTTCCGCAATTTCGCTTCTCTTCAGACCGTAAATCGACGTCATTACCCACACCATCTCTGCAATTACCACACTCAAAATTACGGCTTGTACCTCTCCACCCCTGACTTTTCGCACCAACTCCACACAATCCCTGTGCCTACCCATGTCACGTTCCATGAAAAAATCCAACAAGACATTAGTGTCCAATACCAATCTCATATTCTCTTATAATTCTTTTCCATGTATTCCCTAGCCTTTACTGGATCAACATTCATGTTTTTTTTGGGCTTCATTTTCCCAGCCAAGCTCATAATATCAACACCTTTCGACAAAACAATCTTTCCTCCTTTTTTTTCAAAAACCACCCTATCATTAGGTACCAAATTTAGTAGTCTTCTAAAATTAACCGGGATAGTGATCTGACCTTTTTGAGTCACTGTTGCTAAGTACATATAATACATACTATCACGAAAAGTATTACTTGTCAATATAGTATTACGGAGACTGTTGAATAACTCCACCATGTCATCCCGAGCGTAGTCGAGGGATCTCACTCCAGCCACAA
>PFUC01000020.1:368-7220 GCA_002789895.1 Candidatus Collierbacteria bacterium CG_4_9_14_3_um_filter_43_16 | reverse complement strand
TGTCGAAAATGGAAGAGAGGCTGACCAAGAAAATCAATATTGTTGAAAATAACACCTTCAGGATCGAGAAGAAGCTAGATAACGTTACAGATCATCACTCAGAGAGGATTGACGAGCATGAAAAGAGAATTGTCAGCCTGGAAGGGAGAGCTGTTGCTTCTCTTTGAGAAATTTAACTATTTGGACTGATTGCTGTTTGTAAGCACAATACTCACACTCGTGAGCGGGAGCCGGGATGATATCTGAATTCAGAAGCTCGCGAATTTGCAAAAGAGTTAGCTCGACCCAGTCCGGATTACCTTCATAGGGGAGTATTGACATCTCAAACTCCAGTTTACCGTCGAATTTGGGCAGATTCTTCATCGCGTTGGCGAAGACGAAATAGCCGAGCTTGGATACCGAAAAGCCGAGCTTGCGAAAAATCCACTGGTAGACCTCGATCTGTCTCTTATAAGATTGTTTCCACTCATCATCAAGAGACGGGGCTTTGGCTGAACTGGTTGACTTGTAATCCACCATCACCAAATTACCCTGACTGTCTTGCCACACATCGTCGACTAGACCGTTTATCAGAAGATTCGATTTTTCATCCATGACCAAGGCTCCTTCAAAGGCGGTGACTTCACCGCGCCATTGGGGCAAATCTGGATGACTAAAAGGAATAGCGTCTATAGCGTATTTTTCCATCAGCTCATGTTTCTCACCTTTTTTGCGAAGAAGATCGAATTCGTTTTTTAGTAAGTTGTCGACGGCAGAATTTAAGGTGTAGGGTGGTGTAGATGGGCGTGACAAACCGAGACGAACGTCCATGTAGAAACAACGCGGGCACTGAGTATACAGCTCAATCTTGGAACGGCTAATTTTGAAAGGCTCTTTGGACTGGGGATCAAAAACACCTCTGGATTTCTTGTAGTACATGGCTCATGTTAGCACAAGCCGTTACCCCTCTAAGAGGTCTAGACCTTTGACGGGGGGCATGGACTGGCCAGCGACACCTTGAATGCTGCCGTAGATGCCGGCGGTACTCATAATAATTCTGGCGGCTTGGGCCTCTCTCTCCTTCCAGATTTTTTCAAAGGCGGCTCTCTCTTTTTGAATCTGGAGTTGCATGTTTTGGTGGACTTCGATAATGCTTTGGATTTGCTGAACGAAGGCGTCGCTCGTGAGATAGGTGTAAATCATATCGGCTTTCGTACCGCGATCTTGTCCATTATGCTTTTCTCTGGCCACATCGATCAAATTTTTCCGGAGGATCTCAGCTAATGGCTGAATATATCTTGGTTCCGCGACCCAAACTCCCTGAAAGAAGCCAAATCCTGACTTGATTTCTTTTGGTAGGACAGAGGAAATAATCACCGGGACATTGGCTTTGGAGGCACGGAGATCATCCTTAAGTTTCACCGCCCAATCATCAACCCAAGCTTTAGTTCTCTTGGATTCCCAAAGTATGACACCGCATATGGTTCCCAAATTGGTTCGGACAATCTGACTAATATCCGCACCACGAACTCCTTTGCCGACGGGGTTAATTTCATCGCGGGGAAAGGAAGTTTGCAGATAGCTTTCCAGATCCAGCTCTTGGACTTCGCCTTGTAACTGTTGTGAACTTTGAGAAGCTTTCAGCTGAGCATCGTCCAAAGATTTCTTGAGATCGTTAATAATCTTTTCTTTTTCCAGATCTTTTAGACGATGGGTATCGCTTGCCTCCAGTAGGGTTTGCTGACGAATTTTTTCTCTCTCAATATCCATTTGTTTTTGTTTTTCCAGTTCGAAGGTTCTTTTCTCATCTTCAAGCTTTAATTTATCCTGCCTCAAGAAACGTTCGGCTTCACGAGCCTCGTCCAATTTCTTGGATTTGAAAACCAGCTCTTCTTTTAGAACCTTTGATTCTTCAGCAGCCTCAAATTTAAATTTTAATTCGGCTTCCTTAAATATTTTTTCTGTTAGTCTTTTTTCTACTTGTTCTCTAACAGTGGCACTGAGAGCTTTGGAGACTTCGATTTCTTCTCCACACTTGGGGCATTTTATTTGATTTGTCATGGTTCGATTATATAGATTGCCGCGTCGCGAATACACTCCTTGCTATGACGGTGAAATGAGATTACCCCTTCGGGTAGCAGTGACGTGTGGTTGTAAAATATAGAAATGAAAGTAAAAGTTGACCAAAAAAAATGTATCGGTTGCGGCGTATGTGTAGATATTGCCGAGAAGGCCTTTGTGCTGAAAGATGGTATCTCTGAGCCGATCGCGACGACTGACCTTAGATCTACAGAGATACTGGAAGCAATAAAAATGACTATAGAAGTTTGCCCGGTTCGAGCAATATCTTTAGAAAAATAGATGGCTAGTTTGCAGGAGAGGCTGAAAAATGTTCACAGTACCAGAAAAAGAATGTGCCCAAATATCTTGGGGTGCGATGTTCGATCGGTATGGAACAATCATGGTTGTTGCCTTGAGTGAACTAATTGAAGAAATGAAATTTGTCAATCATGAGGGCTGGATCAGAAAGGTCGTGTTTGTTAAGGAATAAGGTGCAAGATATAAAGAAGAGGGAACGGTCTCAATAGCCGCGCATTTTTTCAATTGACTTCTTTATTTGCCTTCTGGCTTGATTTCTGACTCGAATAACGCCATCCATAAGAACACGGTGTGTATCTCTGATATTGATCGGGCAACCGGGTAAGTTCATGTCAAACTTAATTTCGTATCCCGATCTGGTAACCTTTTCGATGGCTAGTGAAGCAACCTTTAAATCCTCTTGATAGTTTTTTAAGAGTTTTCCGAGACCCTGATCGAACTTGGTTTGGATTCTTTGTTTGAAACGATCGCTTAATAATAATTTTTGAGGATTAAAGATTATGTTCATAATTATATTATATTACGTCAAAGGAATTGTCGTATCCAAAGCAAAAACGATGAACATATTTTATACTGGATTAAGTGAAAACATTTTTGAAGTTAATATTGTGGGGCGCGGGAATTGGAATCATTATTTACGGATTAAAAACAATTCCCCTAAAAAATTACGGAATTGACTTGACTAATCGGAGTATTTATGTGGAAAGAAACCAAACACCCTTCTTACCGAACTGGTCAATCAACGAAGTACTCACTAGAATAAATATTGCTAGAGAACGGTCCGGATTTTCTAAAGTTAAAGTTAGTGACAAACTGAATCAGGCAGCACTGAGTAGATTGTCGGTTATCCTCACAGAAAATGACTATGAAGGTAAAACAACAGGATTGACTCGCGAAGTCGCCATAAAAAATGCTGGATATGATGCAAATTTGATTGGTGATTTGCTGCTGATCGATTTTTTTAAATCCAATGATCCGGTGATAGACTGGCTTGCAAGCGATATTCCCAAAGGGACATTGTTGCATCCCGATTTCCGAGAAGCCGGTATTGCCATCAAAAATAGCCAGGATAAGGTGAGTGTCTATGTGATATTAGTGTCACTACGCAAGATAGTACCGCCATCAAAAAAACTCACTTGGGTTGGCCCAGATATATGGAACCTGGTAAACAAAAGACGGGTTGAACTTGGCGTGAACCCGTTGAGGCAAAAGGATGAGCTTTGTACTATCGCTTCGATTAGATTAAATGAGCTACTGGAGCTGGGTAAACTTGACGGGCATGCCGGTTTTGTCCCGGTATTGGATCGATCCGATTTGAAATGGATCTCCGAAAAATATAATTTAAGTGAATTTTTGGCTCAAGGTTATTCGACACCTCTGGAAACAATAAAGGCTTGGGAAAATACCCTAGGTCACAGGGCACTTTTGGCTGGTGGGGAATATGTCTGGGGCTGTCTATATTCCCAAGATACTTTTGTGGTGGCCATTGCGGCGTACTGAGGCTATTGGTGAGAAGTTGTTAGTGCTTAGCTTATATTATAAAGCTGTCTTCGGTGTCTTCAATTTCCGGAATAATTTCTTTCTCGAGAATGTAGGTGTTGCGGTGACCCATCTCACCGACCATCTCCCCTGCCCCCCTAATTATCGACTCAAGTTGAAAACAATGCGGACAACCGCCTCTGCCGTCTGGACAATCAAACATTTCTAGTTTTCTGGCCAATTTGATTTTTCGGCCAATTTCCAATAATTTTGATTCGGTGGTGAGGACGTCTGGTAAAAACTGTTCTTTGGGCGTATCGGAGAAGTCTAAATACCAATAGCTGGCCTTGGAAACGGGCCTCTTTTGACACCTTGCGACCAATAAGTGGTAAATGGGGAGCTGAAGTGACTCATTTGTCTCTTCTTTTTTACTCGTTTTGAAATCGATGATGTGGATACTGTCTTCACCCTTTAGATACTCGAGCCAGTCGATTTTACCGCAAAGAATAATATTTTCCTCCTCGGATAACCAGAAATATGGTAAATTTTCCTTGATCTTGACCGCTAGATTGGACAATGGACCGGGATGGTCCATAACGCGCCTAAGCATGGTCTTGCCTCGTTCCTTGTATTTGTGTTCTTCGGCTAGGTCCTTAAAACCACCTTTTTTACCGGAATAATTTTCCCAAATTTGATCAAACTTCAAGACCAAAGAATTATTGAACCGAGTGTCTGTGGGGATAGTAGATAAGGATTCAATAACCTCATGAATGGTAGAGCCAAGAGACAAGGAAGGGGTAATTATTTGAATTTTGTTTCCAGTACTACGATCTTTGTAAATATTTTTCAGAAAGTACGCTCGGGGACACTGAAGAAAATCGTTAATCGAGGAATGAGAAATCCAAACCGCTGAATATTTATCTCTTGCCATTGTATTTAATTTGATACTTAACGGCTTAATATAATTGCCAGAATCAAAAAAGCGGAACCGAGCAAGTAACCTCCCACAACATCACTTACCCAATGAGCTCCGAGATAAATTCTAGAGATTCCGATTGTCAGAATCAAGATGGTCGCAGACAAGGAAATAGCTAGTTTGAGCCATTTGGTTCTGACTTTATATATAGCCAAAAAAAGCAGGTAACCAAAAAACATAGTAAACGTAAGAACATGCAGACTGGGAAAACTCTTATCTCGGAACACTTCTTGGATGTAGACGAGTTCTGCGTCAGGCCGCGGACGGTTGACAATACTTTTGGCGAGACTGCCTGCTGTGACGCTGACTGGAATGAGCAAGAGGGTTTTGATAGCCTCTGCTTTTAATCCGACAAAAAAGAGTAATGACATTACCAGAACCACAATCATTTCCAGGCCATAAGAGTCCCCCAATCTACTCACAAGAATCATCGATGCGGAAAAGATCGGATTGTGAAAACTTTGTAAATAACGGCTGATGACCAGATCAAATCCAAAATAAGCATATTTGTGAGCTAACAAACCAAATAGGACAAAAACCAGAATAATCCCGATAAGAATAATGTTTAATATATTGGTTGGTTTATTTGATTTCTCGAATTTCATGGGTTAGTATCATCATAAAGTACGGCTGACAAAAAAGGTTAGAGTTGCACAACCGATTGCCTAAGACGATCCAAAAATTCCAATACACGCATATCCATAATTATGGATTGTTGCGTGAGTGGCCTGATCAATCTTAGCCCGGACATGGTGGTACAGCGACTCAAGGCAACATAGGTTTGTCCATGTGCAAAAGCCCCGTACCCAAGATCGATAACAACTTTTTCAAATGTTTTTCCTTGGCTTTTGTGAATAGTTATGGCCCAGGCTAGACGTATAGGCATTTGTTTAAAGCTACCGGCCTCTTTTGTTTCCAGAATGGCAGTATCCTGATTAAAAGAGGTTTTGTACGCAGTCCAGGTTACCGGTTCGATTTTCTCTATCCCGCCCCCATCCAGCTTGACATACGCAAATCCGGATTCAGCCCTAAAAAGAGTGCCAATAGTGCCATTGATCCAACGATCTTGAGTGTCGTTGTTTAGGAGCATTACTCTGGCACCGGTCTTAAGTAAAACAGTGTCGGCCGCGGGAGCCTGCTGAGGGGGAAAATCCCCGGATCGGACAGCGTGAAATGTATAGACGGGGCCTTCTATTTCATCAAGTCTCGCTTGATTGATCCTATCAGCCTGTTCGTTGATAGTGGTCAAAATTATATAACTTTCGATGGAGTCACTCTCACTGATTAAATGATTGTTGATGACTTCCAGATCATCTGAAGTAGCCCGATTGTTTCTTATTCGATTAAGAATGTCGATGAATCTTTTTTCCGACTGACGGTATATGGTTTGAAGCTCGATAAATTTTAGCTGAGAATATAAACCCCCAAAAAGCCTGTTAAAAACCTTGGAGGAAAAGAAGTAGGGGGTTTCGTAGATACTTTCCAGAGCTTGCTTCTCTTGACTGGTAACCACCGGAGGTAACTGATGTAGATCTCCCACCATGATTATCCGAACCCCTCCAAAAACTCCTGATTTCTTTCTGATTGTCCTTAAAAACGAATCGATACTGTCCAAGAGATCGGCTCTGACCATGGATATTTCGTCAATGATCAAGACATCAAGATTGTTATAGATTTTTGCTTTTTTTGAGTGTTTGGCTTCTAGGATGGCCTTTTCCGGTGTGATACTTGGGGGAAACCCAAAAAATGAGTGGATTGTTTCACCTTTTACGTTTAGAGCGGCCACACCGGTCGGAGCTACTACAGCTACGTTTTTGTCCGTATGATTACGGAAATGATCTAATAAGGTTGATTTGCCTGTGCCGGCATTTCCGGTTAAGAAGATGTTTTCCGCGCTATTTTCCAGTAGGTAAAGGACTTTTTGAGAACCTTTGTTAAAATCTATAGGCATATTATATTGAGAGTAATGAATGGTTTCGATATAGCCAACGACGATGTTCCTTGTATTTTGGATCAAGCTTGGCGACAAGCCCCCAGAA
>PFUC01000020.1:182-324 GCA_002789895.1 Candidatus Collierbacteria bacterium CG_4_9_14_3_um_filter_43_16 | reverse complement strand
TGAAACATAGCCTGTTGCTTGGCGAACAGCTTCCCCAGATAGAGGAAACCTTCTTGATATCGATACGGCTATAGTCAACGCCAATTTTTTTAGAATACAAATTGACCTTTTCGGTAATCACCGAAATGCCGGTTTCCAGATA
>PFUC01000020.1:0-147 GCA_002789895.1 Candidatus Collierbacteria bacterium CG_4_9_14_3_um_filter_43_16 | reverse complement strand
TCTGTTCTTCTGCATGCCCCTGAAAAAGACTTACTAAGAGGGAATTTTCGGCCAACTCCACCGAGGTTCTAACAGGCAGGTTGAAAAGATTTATTTTTAGTGGATACTCTCGACCAAAATACAGATGCTTCTCACCAGCCAAATATT
>PFUC01000010.1:4265-8622 GCA_002789895.1 Candidatus Collierbacteria bacterium CG_4_9_14_3_um_filter_43_16 | reverse complement strand
TTTGGATTATCAACTTTTCTTTTTGATCCCATTGGGGTAGTTCTTCTACCATCTAAAATATCTTGGACACGATAAAATTGTTCCTTAGTAATCATCGGGGTATATTTACCCACGACTTCTTCATTAGGATACTTGTCATACTTCAACACCCCTGTATATATAATGCTTCGGAATATTCTGCATACAGTTTGACTTCTTAATTTGTACCGCTTTTTGCCCCAAACAGCTCTCAGTCCCCATGAGTTCATAATTTCTGCCATTTCTCGTGTTGATTTAGTTCCGGTGGTAACCAAATCCCATGCTTTTTTAACAAGCTGAAATTCAGTTTCGTTAGGAATTACAACTTGTTTTTCGCCTACGGTAGTGTTTTGGTAGCCTAGGGGGGCTTTACCTATCGGTAAACCGTCTCTGAATCTCTGGTAGAGCCCTTGGCTGCTCCTAGCGCCCCTTACATCGTTGTCTAGCTGTGCAGACGCAGCAAGTAGAGTTTCTACGAACTTCCCCGTTGGAGTGTCTTCTGTGGGTTCAGTTGCCGACATTAAAGTAATACCAAGTTCAAACAACTTTCTCTTTATGGTTAAGTAATCAGAAATCTGTCTAGCTAAACGATCAATTCTGTAAAACATGACCAAAGCAATATTGTCCTTGTGTTTTCTACAATATTCTAGGAGTTTAATTAGTTCTGGTCTGTTTGCAGTTTTGGCACTTGCACCTTCCTCACGAAATATTTCAAGTATGTTCAGACCACGACTTTCAGCCACTTTCCTGCATGTAGATTCTTGATTGGAAAGCGAGTAATTTTCAACCTGCTCCTCACTTGAAACCCTTAAATAAAGAACGCAGTTCATATTTATATTCTTAAGTATATCTTTATTCATTGTGTAATAGTTGTTTCATCGTTTTGCCTTGATAAATCTTTTTTTCGTAAGTATCAAGAAAACTTTCCGCTAAATATTCAAATTTCGAAACGATATTTTCAATTTCAATATCTGATAGGTATTTTGCCTTTTCTCCCAATATTTCCCTTACGACGGAAGGTCTCATCTTAACCCCCCTCTGAGTTTTAATTCCTGAATCTTTTTATGAAGCTGATCTGGAGAAAGTATCTTTTCCATTTTCCCCGTTCTCTTATCAGAATTTTTAAATTCATTATTATTTTGATATTTACTTTGATATTTAATGGGCTCCCTAGAGACCCAGTTGTTGGGTTTTGCTGATATCCAGTTTGGACTTCGTAATGACTCAGACAACCTCAATTTTCTTCGTTTTCTTTCTCCACCATTTCCAAAAATTAGCCCTCTTTTCATCAACACATTGATTGCTATGCTCGCCCGATTTTTACTTATATGTAAATCTGATGCCATTTTTCTTTCAGATATGCACCATCCTTCATTGTCAGAGCGATATAGAAAAACATTAAACAAGGTAGCTTTTTCGTAAACACCAATTTCGGGGTTTCTCCAAACGGCTTTCCAGTTTCTGTAAAAGGCATCCCACTCCCCCTTATGATTTATCGCGTTGTTTTTCATCTTTCTTTCTATCGATCATTACAGGAATAGTTATGTAGCCAGTGCCAAGACATGCATGACAAACTATTTGTCCCCATTTAAGTGTTCCGAACCCGTTACATACGGGACATTTTTGGGCGACGACAGAAGAATATTGGAGATTGGAGGCTTGTATATTTCTATTCATATTTGACCACTAAAAAACACCGCTTCGATTTTTTAAGAATCTCTATGCGGTGCCTTGGTCAAATGCTCAATTGGAGCGTGGACAGTGGGCTGGCTTGAGTAATTAGTATTTAACTATTTCGGGTGCGGTGAAGAAAAACAGAAATAACCTTTCTATGCTTCTATCTATCTTCTGGCATAATATTTACACACTTTCGTGGTTGATGTCAACTGGACGGTTTTCCAAATCATAGAGGAGGGGGTAGGTATGGTTCAAATCGCTTATCACTGAGCCATGTATATATTCAATACACTTGCACAGGAGTAGCCTTGGACTTGTCTAGGCTATAGCCTCAGATGGTGCATGGGACTATATCAAGTAATATTTACAACTTAGACATAACTCCCGAGAGGACACGAGCATGATTGGCATAGTCCTCACACACATATTGTTCGGAGAACTAAATTTATATTGCAAGGTTCGGGTCAGAAAAGTAGGGCTCTGTGCTTTTTAGCATCTCTCTCAATTTATCGGGGTCTATTTCATTTTTAGAATTAAAACCCAATAAACATATTTCTCCTTGAGGGTTGTTACCAATCCATGCGTAAAATATTCTGTCCGGATGATCCTTAAATATTATTTGTATATCTTTACTGCCTTCAATTTCCTTGTTATCACCAAAAGTGGCTACAACGAATTTACTTTTGTAATAATCTTTATCAAAAGACTCTAATCCAGAAATGATTCCCTCAACTCCATAATCTTTCCCATCAGATTTTGTCACTGCTACTTGCAAAATACACGCTTTTGACGAGTCATTTTCCAAATAGGCATCAAACGCATGCCTCAAAAACTGAACAGGAAATTCGTGGTATACGGCTTCATAGTTAGTTAAATTTTCTTCAGTTGGCTTCCACTCGTGCTTCTTTTGAATATAAATAAATATTCCGATAATCAGAAAGGCAATTATCAAAAGCAGAATCAACAATCTTTTATTTTTCATTAGCGTTTTTAATCCAAAGACTTAAAACCAAGGTAGATATTAACGATCCCAAAAAAGCTGCTATGAAACCTACTTTATCTACCCAATCCCTATAAACCGAAGGGGTGGGTGTATTTGAAATCCCCAACCAAACGGATACCGAATAAGGAACTAGTATTCCTACTATAAGGCTAACTATACACGCAAGCATCACCTTTAAAAATAATTTTTCACTCAAAATAAAGGTTACAAATTTATCTAACAAATCACCTTCTTTCATTGTTTTACCACAAAATAATCTGTCCAAAAAGGAAGGGGAAACTGTAGATTCATAGCGTTATTAACCCTATCGTTGAAATCCTTAAGTAATTGGTCGCTTTCCTCTTTGGTTAACACAACATCGCCAGTAACTAACTTTTCATTATGATCCAATGCCTCTTTTTGGAGTATGTAAAGATCTTCATAATACTTCCGACCCCATCTCAATGCTTTACTTGGTGTTTCAGCTACCTCCTTGAGTGATACCGTGTATTTTCTCTGACCCTCAAGATATTTACTCGTGTCAGTTTCCTTCATCCACTCCGTTCCTTCGCTAGAATTAGCTTTGCTGAATAGATTCTGAGCGTCTTTATAGGTTTGATATGTGTGTAAAGCATAAATTCGTCCAAGGATATATGCTCCAACTAATACCAAAACAATTATTGATTTAAAAAAAACCTTTTTGGTTTTGATTTTAATCCAAGCGAAGCAAATAAAACTGAAGGCTAGCAGAGTAAACAAATCATAAAGGCTTTCACCGAGATCAATATTATAAAAAAATATATATGTAATACCGTAAACAGTAAGGGAAAATTGCGACGCAAGTGTAATTCCAAGCAAAATATCTACTATTCGCAAAACTCCCGGGAAATTCTTATTGCTAGGAACAAAAATCCAAATTAAAAATGATAAACCACCAACGATCATTGAAAGAACCAATGGTATTAAGATGAAGCCTAACAAGGAATCGTTGTAAGTCATAGCACACCCCACAATAGCTACGAATAATAGAACAAAAACTAACATAAAAAACAACCAAATATTTCTGAAAACCTTTCTTCTATAAGGCTTTTTTGGTAATTTTGTGGGTTCAGATTCGCTGTTCATAAACTGGAGAATTATCTTGATGATACATCCCAAGTTGATATAAAAGCAAGTTATATCTGGTAAAGAAATAGCTATCAATCCTCTAATCTGGGGATATGAATTACAAACCCCTCTTTAAAAACTTAGGGGAAAGGATTGAATGGATTCGTAAAGAGAAGGGGGTAACACAGGAAGAATTAGCAGAAAAAGCAGGTTTACATAGGGCATATTTTTGGGAAATAGAAAAAGGTAGAAATATTTCAATAAAAACCGCTTACAACATCGCACGTGCCCTAGGGGTGAAACTTTCTCAACTGTTTGATTAGGCAAACTGATGATTGTAATTTGGGTAAGCTCGTTGAAGCCTATTAACAGTATCAAAATAAAGTTCAAGATAAAGGGGGTTATCCACCCAGTAGATTTTATGCACGAATTTTTCGTGACCATTATGGTAGATTAGAACCACTAGCCACAAAAACTGATAATTTGTGTTAATTTAACCGGTGGCTAGCTATACATTCAGGCGTGAAGGTTATAAAATACAACTCTAATAGAGGAATCTATTTCTTTGTATGA
>PFUC01000010.1:0-4254 GCA_002789895.1 Candidatus Collierbacteria bacterium CG_4_9_14_3_um_filter_43_16 | reverse complement strand
TGAATCTAGGTCTAATATTGAACTAAGGGATTTTCAATTATTAACTAAAAAGGAAGTAACGGAAATAGTTCAAGAACTAGGAAAACCACAAAATGTGGCTTTAATGATTGATGGAACACGACGCTTACTCAAAGTAGAGCCTGAGCACAACGACGATGCTTGGTTGTATGATTCAGACCACATCACAGCTTTAATGCATAAATCTATTCAAGCAGCAGATGATCTGTTTGATATGGGTATAGAAGTTGTGACTGGACCACTAGCTTCATATGGAAACTTACAGCGCGACGACTTTATGCCCACGGGACTCGAAAGACTACTTGACCCGTTACTAGATGACTTCTCTTTGCAAGCGCTTGAAAAGCATAACGCAACGGTACATTTCTACGGAGACCTGTCTTTTATCGATACTCACCCTTCAGGAAAACAAATAGAAAAATATCTTCAATTTTTTAACCAGCTTAATCAGACTAGAGATAATCCCACAAAACATATTCTGGTTGGTCTTGGTTTTACAACCGATAGAGATACGATACAGATCGCCCACCAAGCTATCTCTTTGTATGAAAAGACTGGCCAATACCCTACACAACAAGACCTTATCGAAGCATATTTTGGTGTAAATATTCCACCAATAGATATCTTTATTAGAACAAATGAATTTAAAGCTAGCGGTGGTCTAACTCCATTACTTGTCAACCACGACACCCAATTCTATTTTCCAAGTTCACCAGGACTAATTTCGATTAACGAAAACAATCTAAAGGCAATACTATACGACTACCTATTCAATCGTAATCTTTCTGGAGGACATTACGCTCATGCTCCAATTACATCAGCAGAAGCCGTAATAATAAAAGATTTTTATACAAACTCACAAAACCACATAGCTGGCGTCGGAAAAAGAATTGCTGATATTTGGATTAACAATTAACAAAAAACAAATGAGACAATTTATCCAACTGATGATTTTTGACGAAGAAAAAAACCACCTTTTAGCAGTGAAACGTGCAGAATCCGACACTTCTTTTGGGGGAATGTGGGGACTGCCCGGAGGAGGAGTTATCGATGGGGAAACAATTGACTTCGCTGCAGCAAGAGAGCTTAAAGAAGAAACAAATCTTGAGATTAAACATATTAGTTCAGAACCATTTTTTGAACTCACACCAACACTAAAGGGTACACAGATTCACTTGATCGTTAAGTCTGCTAGCGTCCAGCCGGGTGAATTAAATCCTAACGACAAAGATATAGAAACAATCTCTTGGATCACACCTGAAAAACTTATCTCTTCATTTATCGCATTCGGGATTCCAACTGAGGCCATAACTAAATTCCAGTCAAAATTAAAATTACTTAAATGAATCTCTTCTTATTTGTTGCACCTAGCGCAAGCGGTAAAACGACTATTTCAAAAGCCGTAAGTGAAAAACACGATTTACCTCGGATTGATCTTCATCGGATTCTTCACGATTTAGCCACACGAGGTGGTTATCCACGAGCCAGAGAATGGGTTATGTCTATCGGACTTGATGAAGTACTAAACTTAACTAGAATGCAAATGCTCGAGGAAATCGAAATCAACAAAAACCCCAGAGGAATTATTATCGATGAGATTATTGACGGAGTTACTCTTGATTTAATTAAAAATCTCTATCCAGAGAGCGACATTAAGTTGATTTTTATCCAAACTAATCAAGAAAACAGACTTAAGTTTATTTCCAAACGAATTGGCGCTAAGGATGAAAGCCAGGCTCTTGAGGAAATATTATTTATTGACCATCTAAAAGAGAGACTTGGTATCGATCAAATATTAGAACAGGCTGAAATCAGAATTAGTAATGATGGGCGAGTCGAGAATACAGTCGATGAGGTTTGTGAATATGTTGACAGAGTGCTTCGAAATCCTGAAGGCTCGGTGAAAAGAGAGCGAGGGTGATGTCAGGAAGCGCACCCAGCTAGAAATGGATAATTAAAAACAAATAGCTCTCTCAGTTTCGTTATTTGAGCACAAATCGGTTCTAAGATCTCATCTTCAAGAACCCAAATAATGTGTGTTATTGCCATTTTACGATCTCTCTTATTGGCTTCATTAGTTTTTTACAAACCTCAAATTTCATCTACAATAGTTCTCTTAAATACTTTACGATTATTTCTCATAAAAAAAGAGTCGACATAAAAAGTATCTATTGAGTAAATATATAAACAAAGAAGAATAGCAGGAGTATAAGACCAATATATTTTGGCGGTCTTTTTCCTTTGTAATACCTCAAAATAAACACGAAGGATATGGTAGTGATAACAAGCCAGAGCCATTCGCCAATAGATACAACTCTTGTTAGCGGAAAGAGTGATATTATACCACCAATAAGTAAAAGATTGTAAATATTGCTTCCAATCACATTTCCTATGGTGATTTTCTCTTGGTGATTTTTTTGGCTAAATACGGTTGTTAACAACTCAGGCAAAGAGGTGGCCACAGCAGACAAAGTCAATCCCAGAACGGTCGTAGGAATACCGGTCAAAAGTGAAATTCCCTCGATTGAATTCACCACTAGAATTCCGCCTACAATTATTCCAAGTATTAGGAACAGAGCAAGTAGATATAAAAACGAATTGAGTTTCTCATCATAAACCATCTTAAATCGTTTCAAGTCCTCGTGAAGTCTGCCAGAAACACCAAATTGATATTCGATGAAACTTACCAACACAGATAATCCAATTAGTGATATTCCAAATATCTTTCTGAATTCGCCCACGTACCTTGAAAGAAAAAACAATGCTGTAACAACAAGAAGTATGAGGACACTCCTCTGTGTTTTAGTGGTTCCGATCCTTAGGTTTCCCAAAAGAATTCCTGTCGGAAAAACCATTAATATATTAGCGATATTTGATCCAATGATATTTCCCATAGCCAACCCAGAATCGTTCTTAAGTATTGAAATGATTGAGACGGTAAGTTCCGGCAAGGAAGTTCCAATGGCAACAATGGTTATACCAACAATTAATGGGGATATACGGAATTTACGAGAAATCTTTTCAGCCAAAACCACCAACTTCTGAGTGGAAAACAATAATATAAGCAAACCTGCTGAAAACTTTAACAGAACTATTTCCATATATTCATTATAGATTATGGTAAGAGGGGGCTAGAACACATGATTGATGAATCCAGGCCAAAGGTGGTAAAATGAATACAGTTAAAGGGATAGAGTAAATATTATTACAAACCACTTCTATCACACATTACTATGACAGGCACAATCAAGAAAAAAATCGACAAAGGCTTTGGCTTCATTTCCAGAGAAGGAGAAGAAAAAGACCTTTTTTTCCACTCCAATGACTTACAGGGAATTATCTTCGACCAGATCCAGGAAGGCGCTAAAGTAGAATTCGATATCGAACAAGGTCCAAAGGGACCAGCAGCCAAAAACGTCAAGCTAGCTCAAGAAGCCTAAGCAGACATAAGAGGACCTTCGTAATAGCGGCGGTCTTTTTGAATAGCGCAAACCGCACCAAAAGCCCCATGAACTCACTTTACCACAGGCTTTTTGTGCTTTATTTTTGCGACGGCTGGAGTCTTCTCCAGATTTGTTTCAATTTCAGCCAAAATTTTGGTTGTGATCTCTTTGGAGGGCTCTTTGGTAGTTGTGGGGACGAGCAATTTGAGGATTCTGTCTAACTTGGTGTTAATTTCTTCCAGTTCGGCACTATAGTCTTTACCGAAAACAGGGTATCTGGTGTTTTCTCTATCGTTGGACCTAGAAAAGTGAGACTTGGTATCTGCAAAACACTTACTGCACAAAACCGGCTTACCATTGGTTGGTCGGAAAGGAACATCACAATTTTGACCACACTGATCACAGGTTGCTCTGAACATCTGTGGCCGTCTAGATTCCCCAAAGCTAGTCTCTCTGGAACCACCACCATTATTTTCAAAACACTTACTACAAAATACCTCTTTTCGGCCATTGGGCTTAAAAGGTACCTTGCACGCAACGCCACATTGAGCACAAACAGCGTCGAACATTGTCGGTCTGTCGGAACCTCGATCGTTAAAATCTCGTCTAGTATAATTTTGGCCTCCACTAAAATTGTTGTTACCTCGATTGGAAAATGTCATATCCTATATTGTACCACACTTCTGTAAGAACGTCTTTGAAGAGGGGAAAGGGGTAGACATTTTCTAGAAAGGTATCCTGTTATGTTCACCTCACCACCAAAAGAGATAGACAAGGAACATGGCAAAGCTGA
>PFUC01000031.1 GCA_002789895.1 Candidatus Collierbacteria bacterium CG_4_9_14_3_um_filter_43_16 | reverse complement strand
CACTTTTTCGGTTACTCTACCGCCGTGCCGATTTCATGCTCATTATTCAATTGGAAAATACTCTCCCAGTCTCATTTCACCTACAAGGACCATCCTCGTAGGTCTGATACCGTCATTCAGGACCTGAATCGGCCGCTGGTACCCGAAGGGGTGAATCCATAAAGATTTCTTTTCATAACTCCATTTTACCCGCCTGCAGAAGCTAGTGCAACTCCTAGCCTCATTTCCGCCTACAAGGACCATCCTCGTAGGTCGCAATCTCCCCCGTCATCTCGACCGAACGTAATCGCGAGCGGAGAGATCTCACTCCACTATTTTCCGATAGATCTCTCTCGTTGCGGGCACAGGTAAGCCATGCCTTACTGCAAGTCGGATCAGGACCCCATGCAACGCCTCTACCTCTGTCTGGTGGTGCTTTTGGACATCCACCAACAAAGAAGACTTCGCTAGTGGATCAAAATCATGAGCACCCTTGAGTGTTGTTTCAAAAACATTCTTATAAACCTTAAGACTTGCTGGATTACTCAAAGCCTCACCAATCGAACTCATTTGTGCTACTGTGGCCGAAGCAAACGCAAGCACGAAGAGAAACTTCTTCCACAGTTCTCGTTCGACCGACTTGGGAATATTTGCGTCGATGCCCGCACCTTTTAAAACCGACTCGATCTCTCTCATTTTCTTCGTCACCAGTCCATCCCGGGTACCAAAGATCAATTTCTTCTGTGTACCCAACTGAGTTACTGTGTTAGCCGATGTTTTTGTCGTGGACACCAAAACCAATCCGGGCAAAACTTGACAGTTCGATAAATATCGAGACACTACCCTATCGTTATCCAATCCGTTTTGAATCGTAATAACTACCGTTTCTGGCTTAACTACTGCAATCAAGTCTTGAGAGATATTCTTCAGGTCATATGATTTAACCGCCAGGATAATCAGGTCAGGGTCTTTTATTTCGGAAATATTTTCAATTATCTTCACCGGATAGATTTGATGGACTCCATCCGCACAGTTCAAAATCACTCCCTTTTCTTTTATAGCTTTGAAGCTCTCTCCACGTCCAACCAAAGTAATATCGGCCCCACTTTCTACTAACAGTCCGCCATAAAACCCGCCCACCCCTCCGACACCAATTAAATATATTTTCATATCAATCAGCCTCAATTATACCAATCATTTTTGACCATATACTCACCTTCAAGCTCATACCCTAGCTTCTTGTAGTACTCCCTCGTGCCTATTGCCGAGATTACCGCCATTTTCCTGTAGCCACGATCTCGAGCGATCCTCTCTGCCTCTATCATCAATCTCTTCCCCAAACCTTGGTGCTGACTTTTATCTTGTTTTTTCTCTGTCTCGAGTTCTTTAGTTCTTGGTTCCTTGAGTTCTTTGTCTATCTCCCTAACTTGTCCATAGGTATGGACTTCACGAATAATGGCGGCATCCCGTAATTCCTTAAACAACATTCTTTCACCGGCCTCCGGCAATCGTAATCTCAACATCGAAAACAGCTTGCCATCAGCCTCAAAAGACAAAAATATTTCTTTCCCTCCCCCGGTTTCTCGCTCGTCTATCATCAACTGTACCTTGGTATCATAAACACCGGCTCTTACCTCACGACAACGAATACATTCACATTTCTTACCCTCCTTTTTCAGCTCCTCTTGCAATAACTGTCGTAAATTTGTCCGCAAAGTGCCGGAACTGACCCACTGCTTACTAATATCTCTGACCAGTCTGTCAATCCGACACCAACGTGGGGTATTTTTTTTCACCTCTTTCAAAACATTTTTTAGATCTTCATATGAGTAACTTTCATATTCCCCTCTTTTCCACATCTGAAAAAGTTCTGTTCCTTCAATCACCACCGCCGGATAAACCTTTAAATAGTCCGGTTGGAATCGTGGGTCGGTAAACATAATTTTTGCCATTTCAATATCTTTTTCCGGTGTACTACCGGGAAGGTTGGGCATAAAATGGTAGCAAATCTTTATTCCGGCATTCCGACACAGTCTGGTAGACCCCGCCACTTCTGCCAGTGAATGTCCTCTGTTTATTTTTTGCAATATTTGCTCATCAAAGGCCTGAATCCCCAGCTGGACCTTGGTTACTCCCATCTTTCTCCACAGAATTATCTCCGCTTCCGTCACCCAATCCGGCCGTGTCTCGACTGAAATCCCCACTATCCGTCTTGGGCCAGTTTCATTAAATTGTTGGGCTTCTTCCAAATTTTTAGCCACAAATCCATTAACTCCATCAAACATACCCTTAAAAAACTCAAGTTTATATTCATCCGGATAAGCCGAAAAGGTTCCTCCAATTACAATCAAATCTATTTTATTGGTAATATGTCCGGTCTCTTCCAGCTGTTTCAATCTCATCTCTACCTGCAGATATGGATCAAACTTTAGCTTTTTAGCTCTCTGAGCCGCCGGCTCGTCCGATAGATAAGACTTGGGCATACCGGCTTCCAGTGGACAATATACACAGTTACCCGGACAGTAATAGGGTTTCATCATCACCGCAAACGGCGCCACACCAGACTCGGTCCGTACACTCCTGGTCTTATACAGTTCTTTGATTTCCTCGTCCCCGATAAATGGCCATATTTCCGAATTTTTAGGCATTCTTCCCAGTGCTTTTGCCCAAGCACGACGATATTCCTCCAAATTTTCAGGAGTTAGCTTTTCCGCATCTCTTCGCACCAAATCTTCAATTTTCACTTCTCTATTCTATCTTACTTGTATATCTCTCTTCTGTGCCCCACCCGAAGAATGACAATATCTTTTCCATGCAAATCAAAAATAATTCGATAATCACCCACTCTATAGCGATAAGTACCCAGATCAGGGTGTACCAATTTTTTACTAAAATAGATCGGGTCGGTCATCAGTAACTCCAGCTTACCCTTAAGCCTCTTCCTCGCTACATTATCAAGTTTTTTAATATC
Organism: Candidatus Collierbacteria bacterium CG_4_9_14_3_um_filter_43_16; assembly: GCA_002789895.1. Taxonomy (GTDB): domain Bacteria; phylum Patescibacteriota; class Microgenomatia; order UBA1400; family MFAQ01; genus UBA10133. The sequence goes on along the minus strand of PFUC01000031.1, from coordinate 1,562 downwards.
TTCTTGGGCTGAAGCAGTGTACAAAAGTTTGTAGGGCATTGCCCGTTAGAGCTCACCAAAAACATGCTCGTGAGATAGTGTGTCTCCTCTTTTATACTCCTCCCTAGCCTTACGAATCGAAGTCAAATACTTTTTATTACTTAGAGCTAGTAGATCTTCCAAAAAATCAAGATTGACAATTGCATGAGAAATCTTTCCTCTGCGGGCCACGAGTAAATATTTTTGTTTGGCCAGCTCATCCAGCGTACTGGAAAAATTTGCTCTCATTGTGCTAGCCGAAATTATATTCATAGATCAATTGTACATTACAAACGTACGTTGTCAAGCCAAAAAAGACGGGGTGTTTAGTCCCGTCAATTACGTCATTCTCTTGCAGTCGAATCGTCCACCGCTTCTACCCAGTTGGCAGTTTCCCAGATGCCTTTAGCATATGGGAGAATCCCCATCTCGGTCAGCTTACTCACACCACTCTCGCACTTAAACTTATCTCTGTATTCATCATAAGTGATGATGTTGTCGGCAACCTGAGTCACTTTCACCAGGGAGCTCGGCTCTCCATTTAGATAAATCATCAACCACTGGCCGACAGATAGCTGCTTCGGATCGGTAATCATATTCTCCCGTCTTGCTTGATTCTTGGACAGCTTTCTGGGGCTATCATCTTCCCTTGAAGAACAATAGCTAATTCGCGAGTCACCTCTATTGGCCATCTTCAATATGGCATTACGGGTCTTTTCTTCTTCAGCCAAATCCTCTATCTGAATTACCAGTTCGCCATTTAGATAAACTGCCCGCAAAACCCCTCGAAGATCTGCGAGCATTATACTTTCCGGACTACCATCAGCTTCAGAATGATCCAGCGTTTCATGCTCAATGACCTGATCAATCGATTCTTTCCAATCGACAAAGGACAAGACAATATCCCAGCCCTTTTCAACTAGTTTTGCGAAGACTTCCCTGACTGCACTTTCTTTTTCGGTTCGATAAGTACTCAAAGTGCCTCCTAATAGATATAAAAGATGTCGCAATTATACGCCATCCGATCGCTCTTGGTAAAATAAACAGGTGACTTCCAAGGAACCAATCAAATCGGTCAAAGATACTTACAACGAAATCGGAGTCAATTTTAGTGCCTCCCGTGGCTACATCTGGCCGGATCTCAAACCATTTCTGACAGATGTCCAGGCAAACGACTCTGTCCTCGACGTCGGCTGCGGCAATGGCCGGCTCCTTCTTGGCCTCTCTAAAAATGTCAAATACACCGGCATCGACTTCTCCACTACACTTCTGGAAAAAGCGGTTGAAAATCATCCCAAAGCCAATTTTTTCGAAGGAGATATCACCAAGCCGGATGCCTGGAATCATTTACCCCAATTCAATTACATATTCTGCCTCGCCGTCATCCACCACTTAGCCAATCGCAAAGACCAGCTTTTTGTGCTCACTCAGATCAAAAAACATCTCAAGCCTGGCGGCAAGTGTCTCATCACTGCCTGGAATCTGTGGCAACCCAAACTCCTAAAGCACCACGTTAACCCACAAAGCCTAAATCTAAAATATAA
>PFUC01000034.1 GCA_002789895.1 Candidatus Collierbacteria bacterium CG_4_9_14_3_um_filter_43_16 | reverse complement strand
CCATCTGGAGGAAGGCAAATACGACTGTCATTGTGTTCAGGAAGCCTATAATGTCAAGCCTACGCTAATAGAGTCTGGCGAATTGGTGGTAGGAGCGTTTGCCTGCTTCGATGCCGACCTGGTACCACGGGGTGAAGGAAAAAACTTCGAAACGGCAGTGCCGGTACACAGGTTCGGCTGTATCCATCGGATTTGGAGACTCCAGATGAAGAAGGTTGTCTACCGCGGGGATGTTCTGTGAACCGTATCTTCTGAGCTCAACAAAGAAGGGGTCTTCCGACAGGGGAAAATAATGATCGAGGATGTTTTTCATCGGGTTGTAGCGTGCCATTAGGGCGGCGGTCATTAGCGTCACGGGTAAGAGCAGGCCGAAATAATAGTCATCCAGATCCTGTTGGTTAACTGAAAACTTCTCCACAAGCCAACCCGTTTGGGCATCAAGGAATTGAAGATGTTCTCCAAAAATATCCCTGAGTTTGGTGGCGATGGCGATAGCAGGATGAAAGCCTTCGTGGGTTACCATTTTGGCAATCACAAAAGCCGACTGTACTGTAGCGGGGGGAACAAATGGTGAGTCTCGATAAAGTACCACATCGAAATTTGGATCTAACATTTAGACCTCCTTTGTTAATGAGATGAGATGGGGAATTGTAGCAGAGTGACGATTACGTCAGTTTGATGGAGCGAATAGAGGTGTGGGAAAGAGGAGAGAATACTTCCGAATAACCGAGGGATTTAGCTTCTTTGAGCATTTTGTCGGTGAAGCCGACTTTGCGGATTTCCCCTAACAAACCGAGCTCACCGAAGCAAATAGAGTTTTCCGGTAAGGGCTTGTCCTTGACCGAGCTGACGATGGCTAAGGCTATGCCTAGATCGGCCCCCGGGTCCTTGACATCCATGCCCCCAGTGACGTTCACAAAGACGTCTTTGGTGGCGATGGGGAGGTTGAGATGTTTGGTGAGGATGGCGCAGATGAGCTGGAGCCGGTTGCCGGAAATACCCTTGGCGATGCGGCGGGGAATGGGGAGAGGGGAGGCTACTACTAAAGCCTGGATCTCGACCGTGAGGGGACGGGTGCCTTCCATGATCATGGTGAGGCAGGAGCCCGGGGCATTTTTGACTCGCCCTTCAAGCAAAATAGCGCCGGGGTCTTTGACCTCTTCGAGCCCAGTACTATTCATACGGAAGATCCCCGTTTCATCTGTTGGGCCAAAGCGGTTTTTGACGCTTCGGAGGAGTCGAAGGAGGTGCTGTCGATCGCCTGAAAGCTCAAGAACGGTGTCCACCATGTGCTCGAGCATCTTGGGGCCTGCTATATCTCCATCCTTCGTAACGTGTCCTACGATGATCATAGGAACAGAGTTTTCTTTGGCGGCTTGGATGAGGTAGGAGGCACTGTCCCTGATCTGGGATGGGGAGCCCGGGGTGGTGGGATTGGTGGCGGTGCTGACAGACTGAATAGAGTCGATGATAACCAGACAATTTGGATCGGAATTGATGGTTTCCAGGACGTTTTCAACGATGGAAGTGTTGAGGAGCTTGATATTATCGGCCTTCAAGGATGGTCCTTGTAGGCGGGTGATGCGGGAGGCTACCTGAGCGGGATTTTCTTCGGAACAGACGTAGAGAACAGAGTTATTGGTTATTGGTTCATGGTTCTTGGAGGAGAGGGAGAGGGCCAGTTGGGTGAGAAGAGTGGATTTGCCGATGCCCGGCTGGCCGGCGAGGAGATAGACCCCGCCTTTGGTGAGACCAGGCCCCAGAACACGATCAAACTCACCGATGCCCGTGGAAAAGGTGTAGCCGGTTTGGGAGGAAAGGGCGGTTTTGACCGTGAAACTTTCGGCAGGCTTGAGGGCGACCTTTTGACCGGTTTTGGTTCTGGCTGTTTTGAGGAAAGGGGCGGTTTCGACGAGCGTATTCCACTCGTGGCAGGCAGGGCACTGGCCGGCCCACTTGGCAAACTCGTTGCCGCAACTGTTACAGAAAAAGACGGAGGAAGATTTCACATTTTATATTGTACATTTTATATTTCGCCCTGGATCAGTGTTTGTAAATATCGTGTGAGCCGATAGTGTGGAACCAGACTTCCGAATCGCTAACAAAGTCGAAGATTATTCGGGTTTTGAAATCTATTGAAAATGACCAGGCACCTTTTAGCTTGCCTGTGAGTGCATAAGTCTTGAGTCTGGTATCAACTTTAATCCAGATCAGCTAACGATCTGAGAAGTTTCCCTTTACCGGCTCGCATTTCTTTGCGAGATTCTTTTAATTCTCTGGCTAGCTTTGTTTCACTCCAATCCCGAAAGAGGGCTCTAAAGAATTCACTCTTAGAGGCATATTTGCCTGTTGAGACTTCCTGATCAATCAAAATAGCCATGGGTTTTGGGAGTGAGATGTTCATTATTGTTCTCATATATTGTAATATATTGTATTACAGATGTATTGTCAAGTAGGTACGAAAAAGACCACCGTGAGGCGGTCTTGAGAAAAAGAAGTTACAAAGTTTCGGATACTACCCGAACTTCAGTCAGTTCATGCGTGAAGATCCACAGATATATGATAGTAATGATCACATACCAAGTGGCCCAACCGGCCGGAAATACAAAGAACAATCCGACGAGGAAGGTGGGACATAAGAGATAAAATAGTGGCCTTATTTTACGGTTATTAGAATTTCTAAGTTCTACGAGGAAGAACGAAGAAAGGACTGGTAGCATAAAGGCCTTGAGGAAAAGGAGGAAGTATGGCCAGATCCAGACAGAAAACATCCACAAAATCCTCGAGAACCAAATGACCAGCATGGCGAACAGGTAGATGACCCAGATAATGATCCAGGCAAAGGCGGCAAGAAGCCAAAAACTGTAGAGGAGGACGCCTGCGATCCAGATGTAGGCAATCAGGATGAGGGCGAGGATTAGGACGAAGAATGCCCAGAGCCACCACAGAAGTCCGGCGTGTCCCCAGGTGGAGACATATAAAGACCAACTCCAGGCAGTGCCTCCAGCGAAAATCGTATTCCAGATCCAGCTTGCGAAAGCCGCCAGCCATGATCCACTTAGAAAAGAGGTGAAAAATTCGGCCATATTGTTCTCCTTTGGGGGAAGTCCCCCTTGAATGGTGGCCAGATGGCCACAAACGGGTTGTCAATTTACAAGGGGAATGATAGCATATTATAAGCTAAAAGTCAAGAATAATGGGTAAAATTAGGTTTGAAATGGGTCGTAGGGCTTGGTTAGCCAGCTGTCGTCGCCGGTTTGTTCGGCTACTTCGAGGGAAATACCGAAGAAGATCATGGCGGCGATTTCCATGCCGCTTAGGAAGTATTCATCAGCGGAGAAGGGGTACTTTTTGAGGAACTCAAAAACCAGTGCCCCGGAAGGATCCATCTTGAGAAGATTGATTGTCGCCCGTAAATCTCGGAGCATTTGGTCTTGAAGCCGAAGCAGATCGAAGTTGTGGGTGGCTGTGAGTAGCTGTTCGAATGTCGAAGGCCATCTATCTGGAGTTAAAGGCGCGCAAGCTGCTGAAGCCAAAATGGTTTCGATGGGATACAAGTAGCCGAGAACAAGCATTTGAAGATCAGCTTCAGTGATGTGCTGGGTGGCCAAGATGGTCGATTCCTGCCGGAGCAAGCAAGCGTGAAGATACATCAGTGGAGAAGTCGCCATGGCGATGGCGGCGGCGTGCTGGTGTCCAACAATAAGGTCCTGAATAACTCTGGTGACTAGCCCGTCGTGATCGAAGACGGGCAGGAAGGGCGAGTTCGGGTAAACTAAGCGGAAATGGTCAGACATGTGACCTCCTTTGTTAAAGATCGATTTGGGACATTATACCCCTGAGTTTAAACCCCTCCTTTATCCTCCCCCTGCCTGCCGGCAGGCAGGCTTGACAGGGGAGGTAGGGGGTATATTTGAGGAAAAATGAAGCTAGATTTTTTATGGGACGGTGGTGATTTTGTTTATAGGTTGAGAAACTTGACAAGATGTGATATATTTTCCTATAGATAGGGTAATTCCTTATAAATTTATGAAAAATCTGCTCAATCGACTAGGGAATAGACGTAAAAAATCCGTTCGCTTGTCGCGAATTAGTTCTAGAAATATTAGTGCCACTCAGATTTCCAAGATGGGACGTCTCGGTCAAAGTTTGGTGGTGATGAGTCGCTAGCTGAGGAAGGTGACACGTATCACAGTGACACAGTTACACGGTCTTTGAAAAAGGAATTTTTTAGACAGAAAAAAGCAATATCACCGTAGCCTAACTCGAATGACATTGCTTTTCTTTTTCCGGCTATTGACTGGACAGAAGTCTTTAACCACTTACAGATTAACACCGCAAAAAATAACTGTCAACTATAACAAAAGGCCTCAGAGATGGGAGTGATGACCAGTCGGGCAGGCAGGTCGTCACCCCAACTGTGGGGCTTTTTGAGTAAGACAAACTAAAATCTGAAGAGGAGAGTCATAATGTCAAGTTACCTTTTTGAGACCGTTGAATAACATTGTTTTGTCATCCTCGCGCAGGCGGGGATCTATATAAGTAAGTTACGGATGGATTCACCCCTTCGGGTACCAGCTGTATTTTAAGCGATCGAAATAAAATAACCAAACTTCCGTGGAGGAAAAATGGCTGAAAAATGGGAACGTCAATATGTGATCCGGCTATTGTCGGACGGTTTAATTTTCAGCATTGATGGCGCCCTTCCTGACTGTACGAAATGGATTGAGCCCTATGATTTTCAGCTGG
>PFUC01000093.1 GCA_002789895.1 Candidatus Collierbacteria bacterium CG_4_9_14_3_um_filter_43_16 | reverse complement strand
GGTCTACTCAGGCTCGGAGTCAGATTCTTCTGAATTATTGAGGTCTTGAACGTCCTTCCAAATAGCTTTTGCTCCTTCGGAAACAAGGTATTCTTCGAAAGAGATATCCGTTACGGGTAGAAAGGTACTTACGGATGGATTGTACTAGACTTTAAGGAAAAACTGAAGAAGGAGCTGATCCATGGGTAATACGGATGTACCGGTTTTGATCTTTTTATCGATTTGGTAAAGTATTTGATGTAAATCCAAGAGATGGAATAGATCGAATAGGGTGGCTTGGGTGACGATCAATTTTTTGGGGTAAGGAGAAAGCTTGAGGTACGAGGGACCGGACTTGGCCTGGATTAGTAGACGGATTTGCCTGACTACCATAGCAAAGACATATTCAGGTTCGTGATTAAGAACTATCAAACGGTTCCAACCCGCCAGAAGATTTTTGGCGTTGCCCGGTCTAAGAAAATCAAGAAACTTAAAGATTACCGGATTGATATGGTAACTCTCAATTTTGGCCTCAGAGAAAGGTTTCAAGGCCGTATCAGAAATTTTCTTGGTTTCAAAAAGAATAATGTCCGTACCGCCGGATTGCAGAAGTATGTCCACAAGAAGATCTTTTTGTTTGACTTTGTTTCCGGAGAGAAGATCTTTGATAATTAAACATTTACTGTCGCCAAACAAGTTAGTAGATTGTGCCTCCTGCCGAAGACTAGTAGGATCAACTTCGGTGGCTTCTTTGATGACCACCTCGATACCACGATTCTTAAACGAAACAATAGCCTGTGAAAGTTTGCTATATGAGGTGATGGTGTCTTCACCATGAATGATAAGCATTTATTCTATGACGCTAAATAATGACTTAAGATTATTGTAGAACGTTTTTAGTTCCGAATAAGGATCCGGTTGATAAGAAGCCGGTGCGTATTCTTGGATCACGACAGGTTGCTCGATCAATTGAGAAGGGACACTGCTGGCTGGAAAAATGGGTTGACCAATTTGGGCAAGAACCGATAGATTGAAGGCAAATTCCTTTGGTTTCTGATTATTATTGAGAAATGAAAACTGTTTAAATGGTCCATCCTGAGCATTGAGTAAAAATGGGGTAACCGTAACGATGTTGGGGTCTGACCAAACTTTGGAAAAGGCATATTGATAATAATGGGAAATCTGCGAGTCTGATAAAAATCGGTTTGACCAACCGGTCTCGGTGATAAAGACGGGTAATTTTTTGGTCGTAAATCTCCTGAGGAGAGTGAGATCGTAACGGAAAGAGTCGATTTTGTTACTACCGGACAAGTCAGGACGAACAGAAAAATCAGGATTGGGATAAGCATGGGAGGTCCAGCCATCTATTTTATTGAAAATGTTTGGCTGCCTGTCGTGCATGCGTCTTAAATATGTACTCCGATGGATAGCCCCGTTTCCGGTGATCGCGGCGTTGTCCAAGCCGGCAGGAAGAATAAAAAAATCGGACGATCTAGACTTAAAGATGTCGATGGCGCTATTAAGTATATCGGCGTATTTTTCCGGACTGGCTTTTCCTCCATATTCATCTGGGCGGTTAACCTCATTAAAGACGATTACGTAGCGATTTTGGACCGGCCAATTTAAATCATTTAAAAAATTGGCAAAATCAAGCAAGTCTAAATTATTTGGTTCTTCCCAATTGGAGGCTTTAGGGGTGGTAGCGACACGAATTATTGGTATGACCCTTTCCATCACACATTGGTTGAAAAAATCTTGCCATTTTTTTCGATTCCTATCTGTTGATTGAATCGGAACGGTGACGTAACCCCAGGATCCTTTGTCGACTCCATTAATCATTTGAGCAGCTGTATGAAGTTCGGAGGGAAAGAGAATGTGGATCCCCATTTTATTGTTGGATACGGAAAGCGGGTCATAGATGGCAAGGATCGAGCCTGCAAGCGAAAAAAAGAAAGTGGCTCCGATAAAGAACAATAAAATGCGCACAAAAAGATTATAGCAAGCTGTTATTTTCTAGTTTTTAACCCCAGATGGTTATAGGCCTTTTCAGTGGCTACCCTTCCCTTCGAGGTTTTTGATAGGAAACCGGATTGAAGCAGGTAGGGTTCGTAGAGATCTGTAATGGTGTCGATAGATTCGGAAATTAGTGCTGCAAGAGTCTCCAGCCCTACGGGTCCACCACCATGTTGCTCAATGATGGCACGAAGAAGTCTCCTATCGGTTTCGTCCAAACCTTCTTGGTCGACCTGATAAAAGTCTAGAGAGGTTTTGATGTTGTCAGGAGTGGTGATAGAGTTATTTTCTACTAAAGTGTAATCTCTTGCCCGCCGGAGCAATTTAAGAGCAATACGTGCCGTACCACGAGATCGTTTGGCTATTTCCAACGTTGACTGATCGTTCAATATTAGACCAAACTTCTTGGCAGCATTCTGAATAATTATCTGAAGTTCCTCTGGGATATAAAAGCGGAGACGGTGGACTATGCCAAAGCGATCCCGCAAGGGAGAACTGATACGACCAGCTTGGGTGGTGGCACCGACCAAAGTAAAGGGGTTGAGATCCAGTCTAAGATTTTTTGCTGCCGGCCCTTTTCCCAGAATGATATCAATGGCGTAATCTTCCATGGCTGGGTAGAGAGCCTCCTCCACAGTTTTGCTTAATCGGTGAATTTCGTCAATGAACAAGACATCTCCGGGCTCAAGAGCAGTGAGAATAGAGGCAAGATCACCGGCTCGAGTGAGTGCCGGACCGGAAGTGATCTTGAGATTTACGCCCATCTCGTTCGCGATGATATGAGCTAGAGTGGTTTTCCCTAGACCCGGTGGACCGTAGAGGAGGGTGTGTTCCATGGGTTCACCTCTGGACTTGGCGGCGGAGATGGCTATCTTGAGAGACTTAACCACTTGGGGCTGACCGGAGAAGTCAAGCCAATTTGATGGTCTGACTGATTCGGATTGATTGATCATTTGTGTAATAAGCTGAGAGCCAATTTAATTTGTGTTCCCAGAGGCAGAGAATTATCAATATCGGAAATAATTATGGAGATCTCGTTTTTTTGGAATCCAAGTGAGGTAAGTGAGTCCACTAGCTCCGATGAACCTTCTAGGTTTTTCATGTTTATATCACCTTTACTAAGCTTTGATTTTAGATCGAGAATGATTCTTTGAGCGGTTTTTTTACCGACTCCAGAAATGGACGTGAAGAAACTGAGATTGCTGGTTTCAATGGCATGGACAATATTTTCGGCCTCGGAAACCGAAAAAATACCCAGTCCGATTTTGGGCCCAACGCCGGAAACGCTAATGAGAAGCTCAAAAAGGTCTAAATCCTCAGCTGAGGCGAAGCCAAAAAGGGATAGATTGTCTTCTCTTAGATGAGTATGAATAAAAAGACTTACATTTTCTTTTTCTAAAAAAGAAGTGCTGGATGGGACAAACACGATAAAACCTATTCCGTTAACGAAAAGAATTATTCTTCCCTTACTTGTAAATCTAATTTCTCCTTCCAAATAACCGATCATAAACCAATTCTAGCAGACCCCTACCTAACCCGAAAGGCGTGAGTGAGAGCGATAGCCACCGCATCGGCGGCGTCGTCCGGTTTGATCTTATTTTTCAGACGCAGAATCTTCCCCACCATAAACTCTACCTGGCTTTTTTCGGCCTTTCCGTAGCCTGTGAGAGCCGATTTGACCTGTAGTGGTGTGTATTGGAATATAGGCAGACCGGCTCGTTTTCCTACTAATAGAATCACCCCACGAGCGGCGGCTACGTCGATCGCTGTTTTGACATTTTTCTCGAAAAAGAGGGATTCAACGGCAAAAGCATCAGGGTGATGAAGATTGATGATATTTTCGATAAAATTGTAAACTAGAGCCAATCTATCCGGGAGTTCCGAGTTGACTTTAGTCTCAAAACAGCCACAATCCACAAAAGTTTCAACCCCTTTATTGTGACTGACTATCCCCCACCCTACCCTACCTGTTCCGGGGTCTATTCCTAATATCTTCATGATTTGATTGTACACACTAGCTTTGAAAATGATAAAATATGAGCGTGGTTTGTTGGGTCATCCCGATTCCATCGGGGCGGGATAGCTCCAGTCGGTTAGAGCATTCCGCTTAACCGAAGTGTCGCGGGTTCGAGTAAAATATTAAACATGGGTCAGTAGCTCAGTCGGTTAGAGCACCTGCCTTTTAAGCAGGGTGTCGCGGGTTCGAGTCCCGCCTGACCCACTTTTAACAATCTTGCCTTTAGGGCAAAATTGTTAAAGTAGCTTAATAGGGACTCGAACCTGCCGGAGCTGGTTTCGTAACGAACCCAGCGAGGCGCGGTCAGAGGGACTTCAGCAGAAGTTACCGAGGACTTCGAGTCCCGCAGCGGCCCCGTCGTCTAGCGGTTAGGACGTCAGGTTTTCATCCTGAATATCGCGGGTTCGAGTCCCGCCGGGGTCACAACGAAAAATTCCAGCCTTGTGTTGGAATTTTTTGTTGTAATATTGCGCGATGAGAACCTGGCGGAGCAGAGCTCGTAACGATCTCTGCGAGCCGCGCCCTGAGGCGAGTCAGCAGACGAGACCGAAGGGTTCGAGTCCCGCCGGGGTCACCAAAAAAGAAATGGTGGCAGAATTGGGGGCAGCGCTGGCTGCGCCCCCCTCCGCAGACAGCGCTGCAAAGGCATAATTCAAATTCGCCGAGAGCCGCCGATTCATTAAAAAGAAGTTCGAGCCGACTTTTTTTGTCATGGTTGATAAATCATGGCAATTATTTTTTGCGCGCGCGATTTTTTGCGCCTGTAAGGCGCAATTTACGAATTCTCTCATAGGTTCGAGCCAAACAGTT
>PFUC01000009.1 GCA_002789895.1 Candidatus Collierbacteria bacterium CG_4_9_14_3_um_filter_43_16 | reverse complement strand
ATTGTGGTAGTTGATCTACTGCTCATCCCCAAGTTGGGATACCACGCCCCGGCAATTGCTCTCTTTGTCTCTAACGTATTTGTTCTTTTCGCTTCATTCCTTAAGGTGAGATATTTAGTCTATGAAAAAAGAAAAGTGGTCCGACGATAGTCATAAAATTCTTGAGCAAGCCACGGGTCTCACCAATTACAATCGCTGGCTCATCGGCCACTTCACACGCTATCTTGGCAGAGCCATTCTGGAGATCGGTAGTGGACAGGGCGGATTATCCAAGCTGTTACCTGCCAAAGCCATCGTGATTCTTTCTGATGTTATTCCTGCATACCTAGAAGAGCTCAAACAAACGTTTACCGATCCTGTGATAAAGCTGGATATCGAGAAAGAGGTTCCTTCAAAACTCCTGGAGAAGATGGACACCGTTTTTTCCTCCAATGTATTCGAGCATATCAAAGATGACCAAAAAGCTTTTAAAAACTGTTACCGGCTATTAGAGCCAGGCGGACACCTCTTGTTATTTGTCCCGGCACGGCCGGAAATATATGGACAACTGGATGAAGAAATGGGACACTATCGTCGATATACCAAAACAGAACTGCGGACCAAAGCGCAAAAAGCTGGATTTGAGATTAACCAAATTTATTACGCAAATTTACCCGGGTATTTTCTATGGTGGGGTAGGGGAAGGCTCGGCTCATCCAAGTCGGATAGTTTTTTTGCCAAAATATTTGATCGGATAATCGTACCACTTCTTTACTTGGAGAATTTTCTTCATCCACCCTTTGGTCAGAGCCTGGTGCTCATAGTCGAAAAACTTTAGCTGAACCAATTATATTTAATGATGCACCAGAGGGCTTGAAAGCCATCTTTCCAGCCAATTTTCTTACCCTGCTGATAGTTCCGGCCATGATAGCTAATTCCCACTTCGTAAATCCGTACATTCATTTTGGCTACTTTGGCCGTGAACTCCGGTTCCATCCCGAAACGATCTTCTTTTAGGTCGACTGAATCGGCAACCTTTCTGGTGAACATCTTGTAACCGGTTTCCATATCAGTGAGGTTCAGATTGGTACACATATTGGAAGCCAAGGTCAGCAGGTTGTTAGCCAGCATATGCCAGAAAAAAAGTACTCGATGTGGTTTATTTCCCATAAATCTGGATCCGTAAACTACATCTGCATCGCCGTCCACAATCGGTTTGAGTAAGATATGTAGTTCCCTGGGATCATACTCGAGGTCGGCATCCTGAATTACCACTACATCTCCGGTTGCTTCTTTTAACCCACGCCTTATCGCCACCCCCTTTCCCTGATTTTCTCTTAACGTAATTATTTTTACCGTATCCCCCCTCTTGATTTCTTGAGTTCTTGATTTCTTGAGTTCTTTACTGGTTCCGTCTGTCGACCCGTCGTTGACCACAATCAATTCCTTCCGTATTTTTCCGAAACTAATGGCCAAAACCTGGCGGACAGCCCGCGCTATAAAACTCTCTTCGTTATAGACCGGCATGATTATCGACAGCTTCTTTATCACAGACATAGTTTACAGCAGATAATTCTCTAATGGCTATTAGTCCTCACAAAAGTCTAAATTTGTGATTTAATAAATATGGATGCTAACAATTGCAGACAAAAAATGGGTTAAGGAAACAGCTAGCGAAATTATGCATGAGGAAATCGCTCTGCTTATTGTCGGGCATATTCAACCGACTTTGGCCACCAAAGCTGATCTCAAGAACTTTGCCACCAAAGCTGATCTCAAGAACTTTGCCACCAAAGCTGATCTCAAGAACTTTGCCACCAAAAAAGAACTAAACGATTTTAGAACAGAAATGAATGAAGCGCTGAATAAAATTATGAATAACCTTGATCATTTTTTGGGTGAAATGAAAGATATGCGTCAGGAACACGATGTTGTTAGTTATCGCGTCTATCGGGACCATTCCACAAAGATTGAAGACCACGAAACAAGGATCGCAAAAATCGAATCACATCCTCGGATAGCAGACTAGGTCGTATAATGATGTCAAGTCGCCGGAACTTTCGGTCATCATCTAATCATGTTATTAGTCGTAATTACTGTACTAGGCTTTGTCCTCCGTCTAACTCTTTCCAACCAAAGTTTTTGGCTTGATGAGGGAGCCTCATTAATGTTTGGAAAACTTCCGATTGCTCAATTGATGGAAGCCATCAAGACTGATTTTCATCCTCCGGTATTTTATTCTCTCCTCCATTTTTGGCTACCAATTGCCGGAAAATCAGAATGGCTGATCCGCCTACCCTTTATCGTGTTGGCTACGATAACCATTCCCGTACTCTACTATCTTTGTTGGGAAATATTTGGTGACAAGTCCCGCATTCCGATTCTTTCGGCTTTATTTCTGGCTCTCAACCCACTGCATATTTATTACTCTCAAGAATTGAGGATGTATGCTTTGGCTACTTTACTGGTAGTAGCAGCCTGGAATTTTCTAGCGAGAAAAAAATATCTTTTGGCCTCTCTCATAAACCTGCTTGGTTTTTTTACCTTTTACGGTACCGTCTTCAATCTTTTCTCCCAAACGATTTTTCTTTTTGTCTTAAAACCCAAAAACACCATCCGAATTATTGTAACCTTAATTGCTCCCACTGCCCTGGCCTTCTTGTTCTGGTGGCCCATTTTCTCGGCACAGTTATCCAATGGCCATTATTTAACCAACGTGCTTCCTGGATGGAAAGTTCTTTCTGGCACACTCACTTTAAAGTCGTTGGCCCTGATTCCTCTAAAATTTATTTTGGGTAGGATATCTCTTTCGCCACAAAAATTATATTATTTGGCTGGAGGCACGATCACTTTAGTATTTTTTATCATTTCCGGACGGGCCTCACACAGAAAATCTTTATTATTTTGGTTAGCATTGTTATGTCCTCTAGTCGCTGGCGCTCTCGTCAGTTTGAAAACCCCTGTGCTGGGTTACTGGCGTTTTCTTTTTGTCTTGCCTTTTTTCATAACCATCTTGGCGGTTGGGGTAGACTCTCTTCCCAAAATCATTTTATTCGCCACAACGGCATGGATCTGCGGTGTTTTTCTTTTTGCAAATTTATATTTCTGGACTAATCCTCATTTCCAGAGGGAAGATTGGCGTGGCCTTAATAATTTTTTAGCCGGGAAGAAGAGTTTGGTAATGCTGGCTTTCCCTTACAAATTAGCCCCCCTCTATTTCTACGCCAGCGACGCCCATTTTCTGCCGCTCGAAACCACTTCATATTCGCAAAAATCACTCTTCCAGACCGAACTGGAGGAACAATCTACAGATCTAGACACTTTCTTCTACTTAGATTATCTGGCGGACATCACCGATCCTGGCCGAGTAGGACTCCAATCACTTAGTAAATTTGGACTCAAACAAATCGGAGTATATAATTTTAACAATCTGGGACAACTTTATGAGTTCCAGCGTCTATGAAAATTGCAATCGATATTTCGCAGGCTATTTATGGTACCGGAGTTTCGGTCTATACCAAGAACCTGGTGGCTCACCTGATCAAACAGTATCCGGATGATGAATTTATTCTTTTTGGAGGATCTCTTCGCAGACAGAAAGAACTCTTGACGCTAGCTAAAAAACTTAAAGGTATCCCAAAGATATTCCCCCTTGCCCCTACTTTAATGGATTTTGTCTGGAACTCACTTCACTTGGTCCCCATCGAAACCTTTACCGGTCCCGTAGACCTGGTTCATACTTCGGACTGGACCGAACCGCCTTCTAAATATCCTAAAGTAACCACAGTTCACGACTTGGTTCCATTTCTTTATCCTCATACGACTACCGACTCAATTCGAAATGCCCACAAAAAGAAACTTGCCTGGGTTATCCGTGAATCCAAGAAAATTATTGCTGTCAGTGAATCCACCAAGCGAGATTTGATTTCTATCTTACGGGTACCTGAGAACAAAATTGTTGTTATTTCTGAAGGTGTCGAGGAAAGGTATACACCTCAACCTCAAGAAATAATTGAGCTTGCCAAAAATCATTACAAGACTGGAGATAACTTCATCTTTACTTTATCTACTCAGGAGCCTCGCAAAAACCACGCTATTCTTATCAAGGCATACGAGCGGGTTCGAGAGACATATCCTGATCTAAAATTACTCATCGCCGGCCGAGTTCGCCAAGACGGTGGGTTGCCTGAAACTAAGGGTGTCATTATGCCTGGTTACATTCCTGATGCCGACATGCCGGCCTTATATTCAGGATGTCTGACCTTCGTGCTTCCGAGCGTCTATGAAGGCTTCGGCCTATCTCCCCTCCAAGCCATGGCTTGTGGTGCCGCGGTAGCCGTATCGAACATTAGTAGCCTTCCAGAGGTAGTGGGGGACGCCGGGGTGCTGTTTAATCCCGGAAGTGTGGAAGATATTGCCACTGGTATAATAGACGCTATTGCCAGTCGGGCCAAATTCAGGCCAAAAAGCCTCAAACAAGCCTCTAAATTTTCTTGGAAACAGACAGCCATCGATACATATAAGGTATATAAAGAAGTTCTTTCGGCTAAATAATCTATGAATATAGGATTTGATATCAACGAAGCTAATATTCCTCAACGTGTCGGGGTCAATCAGGTGGCTTACAATATTTTTGTGGCTATAGTCAAAAATTTGCCAGAGGGTGACAAAATTATTGCTCTGGGTAAAGAGCGGCCACTTCCGGATATGCCTCCGTCCTCGGACAAGTTAACTTACGAGATTTTTGGTTCAAAGAAAGCTTGGGTGCTCACCAGTCTCACCAAACGACTTTGGTTCGGCCAACCCAAAATTGACATTCTCTTTTCTCCTAGCCATTATGCTCCGATATTTTCTCCAGTCAAAAGCGCCATTTTTTTAATGGATTTGTCTTTTGAGAGATTTGGTACCAAGTATTTCACCGATTACGACATTAATCAGTTAAAAAAATGGACCCCGATCTCGGTCAAGAAAGCCCAAAAAATTTTTACCATTTCCGAATTTAGTAAAAATGAAATCACCAAAGTATATGGCACTAGTCCTGAAAAAATTGAAGTGGTTTATCCTGCCTACGACAAAGAAATGTTCCACGGAAAGGTTCCCATGACGAAGCAGGTGTCTGTCAGAAAAAAATATATTATCAATGGCAGCTTTTTGCTCTATTGGGGTACTCTACAACCAAGGAAAAATATTTCAAGATTAATTGAGGCTTTTTCCAAACTCAAGGAAACTCGTCTCAAGCTGGTTATAGTCGGGAAGAGGGGTTGGTTATACGATCAGATACTGGACCAAGCTAGGAAGTTAGAAATAGCCAACCGGGTTATTTTTACCGGTTTTGCACCCACAGAAGATTTACCAGCACTCATCAAAGCCAGCCGCGCCTTCGTGCTCCCCAGTCTCTACGAAGGTTTTGGAATTCCAGTCGTCGAGGCCCAAGCCGTTGGAGTTCCGGTCGTCATTTCCCAGGTCAGCTCGCTTCCCGAAGTCGCAGGAGAGTCTGGCATTTATATCGAAGATCCCAACTCGGTAGAAAGTATCAAACTAGCATTAGAGAAAGTTCTGTCACTGTCGACCAGCGCCAAGGGAAAAATCGTGAAGGCGGGTAAGGAAAACACCAAACGTTTCGACTGGGACACTTCGGCTCAACGGATTATATCTGTGTTAAAAAATATATGAAAATAAGCAATTTACGCTTTTCCCCTAAAGGTGTGGAGTTTATCGATAAGGATGATCACAAACTGCCCTTGAATACTGCGGTAGGCAAAATAACTAACCGTTTTGGCAATTATGTTCTGGATATAGAATTATTTTTTCTATGGATTGTCGGCTATATTCCCAGTCACTTTATCAGAAAACTTATTTATCTTATTGCCGGAATCAAGCTCGGACGGAGTTCTACTTTCCACATGGGGGCTCGATTCTACCAACCGAAAAATATTTCAATTGGAGAGGATACCATTATCGGAGATCACGCTTTCATAGATGGGCGAGCCAGAGTGTCCATCGGAAGTCATACCGATATTGCCTCTCAACTGATGATTTACAACTCCGAACATGATCTGGACAGTCTCGATTTTAATGCCATCGAAGAGCCAGTCACCATCGGGGATTATTGTTTTATTGGTCCTCGGGTGATTATTATGCCCGGAGTGAAAATCGGGGATGGAGCGGTGGTTGCGGGTGGGGCAGTGGTAACTAAGGATGTACCAAATGGATCTATAGTCGGGGGAGTCCCGGCCAAGTTAATCGGAGAAAGACAGCACAAGAAATATCAATACCGCTTAGGTAGACCACGACTCTTCCAATGAAGAAAACAGTCGTCATTGCGAATCTGGTGGTACTGTTGGTGATTATTATTTTCATTATCGGTGTTGTTTATTTGGTTCTTCCGTCACCCTCTCTTCCGGATCTCGCATCATCGACCTTATCCGACGAGGCGGGGGATACTTGGCAACATCCGGATCAAAAAGGTTATTATTCCAATCTCACTCGCAGTCAGGTTTTATCCGACCTCCAGTCGAAGTTTGTCATCAAATTGGGAAACATCGCTCTTCCTAGTTATCGATTGAATTATCGTGTTGAGGAGGCTTATGAGCTGGTACGTGATCAGTTAAACAGTAACTATCTTGAAGAAATTGTATATCCTTTTCGGGAATCACTTTTTGTAAATGGTTGGGAGCCAAAGAATGCCCCCAGATTTGCAACTTTGGCTAAAAGTGATGTACCCAAGATATCACTTCATGGAGTTGTTTATGATGCCAAAATTACTCTGAGACCGGCGTACTCCCCCGTGTGGGCAAGACTGCTCATTTGGTCCTTGGTTTTTCCCTCAGGTTACCTAGTATATTTATCTTTTTTACGCACTCTGTCATCCTCGCGAATGCGGGGATCCATCAAATAAGTACCGATGTCAAAAATCGATCTCTCCATCATCACCATTTCCTACAATACCAAACAGATCATGCGAGATTGTTTGGAATCTATCGTCAAATACACCAAAGGTATTAATTTCGAAATCATTGTCGTTGAAAACGGCTCTATGGATGGCTCCTTGAAAATGCTTCATAATTTTTCCAAGAAACGCCCAGAGCTTATTCTGATAGACGCCAAAGAAAATCTGGGTTTTGGTCGGGGTAACAACCGAGGGGCCGATAGGGCCAAAGGGGAGTATCTGTTGTTCATTAACTCCGATACTTTAATCTTCAATAACGCGATAAAAAATGCTCTGGAAAATTTTAAGGCACATCCAGAATCCGGAGTCTACTCCTGCCAGCTTTTGAACGGCGACAAAACCCATCAACCGTCTGGGGGTCATTTCCCGACACTCGGCCGTCTACTGGCCTGGCAATTCTTTATTGATGATCTGCCATTCATTGGTGATCTGATCAAGTCAATTCATCCCCACGAACCCGGTTTCTTTTTTTGGCATCAGTTTTTTTTAAAGAAAGATACCCGGGTTAAGTCCGGGATAGTAGAAAATTATCCAGACTGGGTTACCGGGGCTTTTATGATGGTAAAGAAAAATATTTTTGAGGAGGTTGGTGGTTTTGATAAGAATATCTTTATGTATACCGAAGAGATGGAGCTTTGTTATCGCATCCGGAAACTAGAGTACAAAACTTACTACTCCGACACCCCGGCAATCATCCATCTGGGCGGTGCTTCAGGAGGTTCTATTCTCGCCATTACGAGCGAGATAAAAAATATGATCTACTTTTGGAAGAAGCACAAACAGACCTGGCAGCTCCCATTGGTAAAGTTTGCCTTTTTCATCGGTTCGTTGCTTAGGTTGTTAATATTTGGGATAATCAAAGGTGATGAAAAAGCTCGCCGAGCCTACCTACAATCTCTTGGATACATTTTATAAATATTTATTTGCGGCGGTACTTATCTTTATTCCGTTGTACCCAAAATTCCCTCTATTTACCCTCCCCTTGACTTATGTGGCGATTAGAGCCGAAGATTTTCTGATTGCCTTGGTTTGGTGTGTTTTCCTTCTTCGACTCATGGTACAAAAAAAAATCAAGTTCCCTCCGATATCTTTTCAGTTCGGAGTCTTTTTCTTTGTCACCTTAGTGTCCAGCCTTTCTGCCATACTAATCACCAAGAACGTCGAACCTCTCCTTGTCTTGCTTCATTTAGCCAGACGTTTTGAGTACATGTCCGTTTTCTTCCTCATTTATTGGGCGGGTAAGGAGCTGGGGACCCGCCGTTATTTTTTGGAATTATCTATATTTCCGGCTATTGGAGTATTTTTGTACGGTATCGCTCAGATTTATTTTGGTGCACCAGTTATTTCCACTATGAACGCCGAATCAAGCAAGGGTATTGCCATGTTTCTACGTCCCGGAGTTACCCTAAATAGTACCTTTGCCGGTCACTATGATTTGGCCGTCTACCTTACCATGATGCTCACCTTCCTTGTAGCCATCAGTGCCTCGATAAATGCCTGGCTGAGACGACTGCCCTTTATGGCTTTATTTGTTGCTTTCCTTTGGCTTTTTATGCAGGCCGGTTCCAGGATTTCGCTTGTCGGCTTAGTATTCTCCGTTTGTATAGTTTGTTATCTCTACCGGAGATATCTACTGGGACTCGTTTTCATCTGTTTGATTTTTGCCTTCATTGCCACTTCATCTCAGTATATTAGCCGTTTCAATAGCATTTTTCGGTTCCTCTCTTCACGATCTTCTCAGTTGTTAATTCAACCCGCTCACGCCGCACAAACAACTAAGAACTTCGCACCAACACCTGTACCGACAACTCCACTAGACATATCCACCAGTATCCGTCTCAACGTAGAGTGGCCAAGAGCCGTTCGGGCTTTTTACAAAAGCCCCTTATTTGGGACCGGCTACTCATCGATTAGTTTGGCGACGGACAATGATTACTTACGAGCATTGGGTGAAACCGGGCTTTTGGGACTCCTCGCTTTCCTGGCTCTTCTGCTAAGCATCGGCAAGTTCTTGTTTTACAGGATCAACCAATCGTCCGGGGTGGACAAAATAATTATTATTTCGGCTATCGGTATTTTTATTTCTTTCTTATCTACCGCTACCTTTATTGATGTTTTTGAGTCTAGTAAAATAGCGATACTTTTTTGGGCTTTTATGGGATTAGCATTTAGCACACAATCAAAATGATTAAGAAGATTCTTATTCTTTCGATATTGGTTCTCGCGTTCTTTCTGAGGCTTTATAAAATCGATAATCCGGTCGCTGATTGGCACTCTTTTCGTCAGGCGGACACGGCCTCGGTCAGTAGAAACTTTATCGAAAAAGGAGTCAACCTTATTGTTCCCACCTATCACGACAACTCCAATATCCAGTCAGGTAAAGACAATCCGAATGGTTACCGTATGGTCGAATTTCCACTTTATAACCTTCTTCACTATGGTGTCTATCAAGTTCACCCCGCTTGGGGCATTGATAAAGCAGGCCGTCTCACTTCGGTTTTCTTATCACTCATCTCAATCTACTTTGTCTATTTAATAAGCAGAAAACTCTCGGGATCCTTTGTGGGTATTGTGGCCGCTCTTTTTATGGCCATACTTCCCTTTAATATTTATTATTCGAGAGTAATTTTGCCGGAACCCCTTATGATTGCCTCCCTATTGGCCTCGTATTGGTATCTCATCAAAATGTCTGAAAGTGTAGGAGTCAAGAAAAGACTATATCTCACAGCTAGCGCAGCTCTTTTTGCTATTACAATTCTGGTCAAACCCTTCGCCGTTTTCTTTGCTCTTCCTCATGCAGCCATCGTATTCCGTTCCTGGGCAAAGGCAGAGCTAAGCGTTTTGGATGTCGTCTTGTTTAGCATTGTAGGCATTTCTCCCTTTATTTGGTGGAGGTACCATATTCTCAGCTATCCTACTGGCATTCCGGCCAGTGATTGGCTTTTAAATTCGAGCGGCATCCGCTTTCGCCCTGCGTGGTTCAGATGGCTATTTAGTGAAAGAATCGGCAAGCTAATTTTGGGTGTTTATGGTACGACGTTTCTTATGCTCGGACTGATTGCCAAACCCAAGAGAGAAGGGGTTTCGTACTGGCTCTGGGCTATCGGTATCTTACTTTATTTCTCGATAGTTGCAGGTGGAAACGTCCAGCATGATTATTATCAAGCCATTATTATTCCCTTTATCTGTTTTATTTTGGCCAAAGGGGTTGCCTTGGTCTTAAGCTTATCCAGGACTATTTATTCCCGCTTTCTTACTATTCTGATGACGACCATATTCTTAGTCGCTATGATTTCTCTTTCCTGGTACGAAATAAAAGGTTATTATCAGATCAACAATTGGCCGATAGTCGAGGCTGGAAAAGAAGTCGAAAGACTAACCCCCAAAGACGTCAAAGTGATCGCACCCTACAACGGTGATACTGCTTTTCTTTATCAAACCCATCGCTCCGGTTGGCCAATAGGTTACGATATCGAAGATAAAATGGCCAAAGGGGCTTCTTACTATGTCTCAGTTGTTTACGATGACGAAGCCCGCGCTCTAGAGAAAAAATACATATTAATTGAAAAAACAGATCGCTTCATTATCATTAAACTTATCCTCAAGTGAAGATCCTCATGCTCACCCCCTATCTTCCCTATCCGGATAGCTCCGGAGGGCAGATAAGGACGCAAAATCTACTCAAATACTTGTGTAAAAACCATGAGATTACTTTAGTGTCTCTTATTAAGGATCCCAAAGAAAACAAAAACATCAAGCATTTGCTGAAATATTGCCAGAAGGTAATGACATTTCAAAGAAGTGCCACACCCTGGACCTTGAAGAATATTCTTAAGACGGGTTTTTCGTTTGACCCCTTTTTAATTGTTCGAAATTTTGCTCCCGGTGTCAAAGAGGCAGTCACGAAAGAGTTGGAAACAGGAGAGTATGATTTAGTTCACGCCGAAACCTTTTATGTCATGCCCAGTATTCCCAAAACGAACTTACCCATTATTCTTGTAGACCAAACGATCGAATACCTCGTTTATCAGCACTATGTCAACGAAACGGCTCCTTGGTACATAAAGCCCTTACTTCAAATTGACGTCGAAAAAATGAAGTATTCTGAGAGGTACTATTGGCGAAAAGCTTCACAAGTAGTGGCTGTTTCCGAGGCAGATAAAAGAGAAATGCTGAAACTTGAGCCTGAAATGTTTGTCGAAATCATACCCAACGGGGTAAATCTAGATCTGTTTAGAAAGAAAACCAATTGGAATACCAAAGAAAAGGCCATTTTGCTGATTAGTAATTTTAAATGGTTGCAAAACGTCGAGGCGGCCTACTTATTGATCAATAAAGTATTTCCGCTAGTCCAGAAGAAAGTTGAGGGGGTCAAACTCTGGATCATTGGGCAGCATGTGCCGAAGGAAATTTCGGAAATTAGGGACCAAGATATCTTGGTCAAATCTGTGCCCGAGGAAGATAGCAAAACTCTAGTCGATGCCTGGCACGACGCTACTGTCTTTGCCTCCACCATCAAGGGTCCAGGTGGAACTCGGCTCAAGAACCTGGCGGCCATGGCTAGCCAATTGCCAATCGTATCCACCAAAGTGGGGGTCGAGGGTCTTATGGTCGAAGATAAAAAGCACGTCCTAATTGGCAACCAGCCACCCAACATTGCCGATTTATTGGTAAAAGTGATAAAATCACCCCGCTTGGCAGAGCGGTTAGCTTTGTCGGCCAGACACCATGTCGAAAAGAAATTCGATTGGCGGATAATCGCCAAGGACCTGGACTCCCTCTACAATAAACTCCGTAAAAAATGAAAAAATTTAAATATGATTTGGCGGTAATTATTGTCAATTACAATACCAAGCAGTTATTGGAAGACTGTCTTAACTCGGTTTTTAAGGCCGACCGGCCCAAAGATGGTCTACAGGTTATTGTGGTTGATAATGCTTCTAAGGACGGAAGTTTGGAACTTCTTGGTCGAATGGAGAAAAAATATTCCAACCTTCTAACTATAGCCAATTCGGAGAATCTCGGTTTTGCCCGGGGTAACAATATCGGGGCTGAAAGTAGTGACGCTAAACATCTTCTCTTCTTAAACTCCGATACTGTTGTTAAGCGGTATAGCCTGGTTAAACCTTGCAAGTTTCTCAAAGATCATCCCAGGGTGGGAGCCGTCACCATCAAGCTTTTCCTCAAGGATGGAACCATCGACCACGATAACCATCGTGGATTCCCGACTCCCTGGGCCGCTTTTACCAAGTTCTCCGGTCTTTCAGGTCTTTTTCCAAAATCAATCTTCCTTAATAGTTACCACTTAGGCAACCGCAGTCTCAATAGAATTCATCAGATTCCCGTTGCCGCCGGTTCGTACCTAATGATGCCTTCCAAGTTATTCCGTCAGATCGGTAGGTGGGACGAAACCTACTTTTTTTATGGAGAAGATATTGATCTCTGTTATCGTATAAATCAGGCAGGCTATAAAATAATTTACTATCCCAAAGTAGGCGCCCTTCATCTGAGGGGAGCCTCCTCAGGTCTTAGAAAAGAAAACGCCAAGACAGCCATTTCCGGCAAAGTTAACCGTTTAAAAGTGGCCAAGGCCTCTACTGATGCTTGGAAAATTTTCTACAAGAAATTTTATTCTAACAAATACCCTCTTATCGTTACGGCCACTGTGATCGCCGGCATCACTCTATTGGGCAATCTTCGACTATTAAAACACCGGCTCACAAAATGAGAATAGGTATTGACGCACGTCTTTACGGTTTAGAGCACGCTGGCCTGGGTCGGTATGTGATGAATCTAGTTGATAACGTTTTAAAATTCGACAAAAAAAACGATTATGTTCTTTTCCTTAGGACATCTCACAAAGAATGTTTCATGGGCAAAAAAAGAGTCAAGGTGGTCGAATGCAATGTTCCCATTTACGGAATAACAGAACAGCTCATACTACCTTTCATCTTTGCCAAAGAGAGGCTGGACCTCCTTCATGTTCCCCATTTCAACGCACCCTTATTCTATCCATATAAATTTGTACTTACGATTCACGATCTGATTAAACACGATTCTAGGGGGCCGGAAACTACTACGAGAGCTCCTTGGCTCTACGCAATAAAAAGACTGGGTTATCTTTTCCTCACTAAATCGGTTGTTTCAAGAGCCACCGCGATACTTGTGCCTTCAGGTTATGTACGAGACGATCTGGTTAAACGTCTTAAAGTACCGGCCGACAAGATCACCGTCACCTATGAAGCCGTCTCCTCCAGTTTAAAGGATCTCCTTCTCTCCCCTCAATCCAAAAAGGAAGTTCTAGCCAAATATGGATTATCACAACCATTTGTTATCTATACCGGCAGTCTGTATCCACACAAGAATGTCGATTTGCTGATCGATGCCATCATAAAACACAATGAAAGCAAAGAGGTGGATCTGCAATTAGCCTTGGTTTGTTCCCGATCAGTATTCTGGGATAGAACTCACGAAAAAATAAAGAATAAAGGATTGGAAGGTACTATTAAAATGCTCGGTTTTGTCGATGACGGAAATTTATCCAAAATATATAGTTTAGCCCTTGCACTCGTTCATCCCAGTAAGATTGAGGGATTTGGCCTTACTGGCTTGGAAGCCATGAGTGTTGGTCTCCCTGTTATTTCTTCGAATACTAGCTGTTTGCCAGAGGTTTACGGCCAGGCCGCTTTGTTCTTTGATCCTAAGAGTGTTAAGGATCTCGTTTCGAAGATAGAAACCCTGATCAAAAATCCAGACCTTAGAGAGCAATTGTCGGAGGCCGGCTATCTGCAAGTCCGCAAATACTCATGGGAAAAAATGGGGAGGGAAACCATCTCGGTATACAAAACTCTCCTAAAATGAAAATAGCTCTGGTCTATGATCGAATCAACAAATTTGGAGGAGCAGAAAGGCTATTGTTGTCACTTCATCGACTATATCCGGATGCACCAATATACACTTTGGTTCACGAGCCAAAAGATTCTCACTGGGCGGAGGGAATTCAGATAATCCCGACTTTTTTAAACAAAATTTTCTTCTTAAGGTCTAGACATGAGTGGTTGGCGCCGATTGCTCCACTGGCTTTTGAAACTCACGATTTATCGTGCTTTGATATTGTCATTAGCGTTACCAGTAGTGATGCCAAATCGGTTATTACGAGACCCCACCAGCTTCATATTTGCTATTGCCTTACTCCGACGCGGTACTTCTGGAGCGGAGCTTCGGAATATAAAGAAGATAAGAAGATGAAATTAATCCCGAAGGCCACAATAGAGTATTTTAGACAAGTTGACCTGGTCACATCTCAAAGACCAGATGAGTACATTTCTATCTCAAATGAAGTTCAAAGTAGAGTAAAAAAGTACTACAAAAGAAGTTCCGAGGTTATTTATCCGCCAATAGAGGACAAATTCTACTCGAAGACTCAAATATCTCCTGACAATCGGGATTATTATTTGGTAGTTTCCAGATTGGTTCCTTACAAAAAAGTCGATCTGGCTATTCATGCTTTTAACCAATTGAGATTTCCATTGGTTATCGTCGGTGTCGGAAGTGAAGAGACAAAGCTGAAAAAAATGGCTGGAAGCAATATTTCTTTTGTCGGCGCTATAGATGATGAGCGCCTTATTCAATATTATCGACATGCCCGGGCATTAATTTTTCCCCAGAAGGAAGATTTTGGTCTGGTGCCTATAGAAGCTCAAGCCTCGGGTACTCCCGTAATTGCTTATGCCAAAGGAGGGGTTTTGGAGACTGTAATCGCCGGCAAAACTGGTTATTTTTTTGACAAACAAAGTGAAGAATCGCTTATCCTTGCTATCCGCCAATTTGAAAACAAGAAGTTACTTCCCAAAGATTGCGTCATTAACGCTCAAAGATTTGGTTATAAGAATTTTTCTTCTCAGTTTACTGGGCTGATTAATTATTACTACGATAGGCGTAAACAGTCATCTTAGACGATCTGTGCCACATGACCACATTTATCTTTTTTGCAAACCAGTATTCCACCATTTCCTTCGACAACCACGATATCATTTAAACCCACAATAGCTATTTTCATTTTGTTTTCACTGTAACAGAAAGAGTTTGTGCTTTCGATTTCCACAATTCCTCCGTTTCTTGGTGACATGTCATTGTCGGTATAGTATTTATCGAGGGACTCCCATGTTCCGAAATCTGTCCATTCAAACGGGTGCTCGATCACCAAAAACTTTCGGTCGGCGATAGCCTTTTTGGTAACCTCTTCCAGGGCACCCTTGGGCATTTTTTGAAACTCAGTTCTGATATCTGATCCAGAAGCAATTTTGGTTAAGGGATTGTACCAATCGGGGCGATATTTATGGAACATTTTGAGTAAGTTATTCGGGGTCATGGATGTGTGATTCGTGTGAACCAAAAGTCTGCCGGTTTTGAAATTATTTCGTATTTTTTCCACATCATTCCGATAAACGAATTCATCAACTTCAAATATTTTCGCCTCGCCTAATTCACCTACTTGTTTGCCTTTTAACAAAAAGTCCACTCCTTTCAACATTCTTGTGGGTACGAAACCTCCGGAAATATATTGATCCGAACTAGTTGCCAGTTTCTCAGCTAGGTCCATGCTCAAGAAGAATTTTTCGGCTGGATTCCTCAGCACATCCACCTGAATCAAGAAAAACGGTTCGTCACCTCTTCCTAGTTTCTTTAACAAGGCAGCTGCCAAACCGGTGGCAGGTCCTTGGTTTCTCGACTCGGGTTCAATAAATATATTGATTTCTACAACCTCCGGAACTAGTCTTTTGATTATCTTTGCCTGTTCTTGGTTGGTCTGAATAAATATTTCCTCAGGTTGGTATCTATTCCTGAGCATTTCCCAATTAAGCTCAAACAATGACCGGTCGGCGATTAGAGGTAAAAATTGTTTCGGGAGTGCAGGTGTGCTCAAGGGCCACATTTTTGTACCTACTCCTCCACAGATTATCACTGGTATCATTAAGGATTATTATAACAATTTAGGTTAAAATATACCCACCTCTTATGTTTTACGATATTTCAAAAAGGATTATAGACATTATCGGTGCCGTTTTTATGGGTATCCTTTTTCTTCCCATTTGGATCATTATTCCTCTCTTGATAAAGCTAGATTCAAAGGGGCCAGTGTTTTACAAACCTGAACGCGTAGGTAAGAACGGGAAAATATTCAACATGTTTAAATTCAGATCTATGAAAATGTTTGAGGTTGAGGGGAAAGAAGTCCACGCCGTCGAATTTTGGAAGCATTATCCCAAACTATTCGAAAAATACAAAAAAAACGGCTGGAAGCTGGAACTGGACGAAGATCCCCGAATAACCAGACTCGGAAAAATACTTCGTCAAACCAGCATCGACGAAATGCCTCAGGTAATTAATGTACTCAGGGGAGAGATGAGCATCGTTGGCCCCAGAGCCTACGTGGAACCGGAACTGTTGGACGCCAAGAAGAGATATGGCAAAACCATCGCTGGAGTTATCAAAGAAAGTCTTTCGGCCCAACCAGGTATCACTGGGCCTTGGCAGGTTTCCGGCAGAAATGAAATTCCATGGAATCAGCGGGTGGCCATCGACGCTGATTATGCCAAGAGACAGTCTATTTTGTACGACATATATATCATTCTAAAAACTCCGTTTGCTATGATTAGTAAGTGGTAAATAACTCTTGAATATGAAAAAAAACAAACTTCTTTATATTCTCCTTCCTCTAGGAATTATAATTCTGCTCCTGTGCAGTGCAGCTACCTATGGTTATTTTACCGTCAAATCATTTTCCTTAAACATTCAAGCTCTCCAGCAGACAGGCTCCAGGCTTTCTACTGCTTTTCAGGGGCAAGATCTAGCGGTGGCCAAGTCGGAAATTAAAATCTTGAGTAAACAGATGGGTGAGTTTGATGTCAAATACCAAAGGGTTGGCTGGACCGGCTTTATTCCCTTTTTGGGTGCCTATCAAAAAGATGGCCAACATGGTATTAATGCGGGGAAATATTTAATTAAATCAATCGAAACATTAATTACCTCGGTAGAGCCTTATGCCGATCTTCTAGGGTTCAAAACAGACATTGCTACTCCCTCCGGCCAGCCAAAAGCACAATCTATTGAAGACAGAATTGTTTTTATGGCCGAGACTCTAGACAAAATCAGTCCCGATTTGGAAAAGGTTGAGGGCGATATGGTCGAAGCACAAAAAGAACTAGACCAAATAAATCCGGCACGTTATCCGGAAACTTTTTTCGGGAAAAAGATTCGTAGCAAAATAATCGAAGTCAGGTCCACTGTTTCCGATTCAGCTAGGCTTTTGTCTCAAGCAAAACCTCTAATAAAGCTATTGCCCGATCTTTTGGGTAATCCAAACCCAAAGACCTATATGGTTCTTTTTCAAAACGATGCCGAACTCCGTCCCACCGGAGGATTCATGACAGCCTATGCCTTTTTAAGAGTTTCCAAGGGCAGAATCGAACCACTCTCTTCATTTGATATTTATGATCTTGATGCCCGCTTTAATAAAAAGGTTCCCGCTCCCGAGGCAGTTAAGAAATATCTCAACGAAACGTATCTTAATCTCAGAAACTCAAACATGTCACCGGATTTCAAAATCTCTATGGACCTTTTTTATAAATACTACAAAGACATACCCGGTTTTCCTCATCCCGACGCTATCGTGGCTATCGACACCCACTTTCCGGTAGAAATTCTCAAAATAATTGGATCCATTGGGGTTGGTGGTTGGGGCAATTTTGGGCCCCAAAATGATCCGGCGTGTGATTGTCCTCAGGTGGTATATCAATTGGAACAAATTGCCGACAGACCGATAGCCGGTATCAAAGTTGGTCGCAAAGCGGTTCTGGGACCCCTCATGCATTCTATGATGGCGAACGCCATGGGAAGCCCAAAGCATACCTGGCCAAAACTTGTCAATGTCGTTCTAGATGCCATCAAACAGAAACATCTCCTTTTCTATTTCATAGAAGAAAAAACTCAGAAAGTGGCAGAGGATTTTAATGCCGCCGGAAGAATTAAACCCTACACTTTTGATTATCTCCATATTAATGATGCCAACTTCGGTGGTGCCAAATCGGATATGTATATCACTCGCGAAGTAGAGCAGGATGTTGAAAAATCCGGTGACTCCGTCACTAAAACCGTCTCCATCAGCTACAACAATCCCAGAAAAGGTAGTGACTGCCGTTTGGAAGCCGGCCAGCTCTGTCTAAATGGCGTCTATAGAGATTACATTCGGTTATTTGTCCCCAAAGGATCCAAATTGATCTCAGTAGTGGGATCAGAGGTCAAGGAAACAGTATCTGAAGATCTGGACAAAACAGTATTTGAAGCCTTCTTTACCATGAGGCCACAGTCTAGCAGTAAAATTGTTTTTAAATATGAGTTGCCACCTCTGGATCTTTCTACCTACAGGATGATGATCCAAAAACAGCCTGGCACCCCCTCCGTCAAGCACACCATAGTTTTTAATGGTAATCAGATAGTTGTTGATATAGATCAGGATAAGGAAGTGACTCTAAACTAAGTGAATATATCTTACTCCGATATAGGCATTATCGTGCGTGTAGTCGACTCCGGAGAAGCGGATAAATTTATTAGTATTATCTCCGAAAATCACGGTCTAGGTATTTTTATGGCCCGAGGAGTTAGACGCCCCACTTCTAAAAAATCATCTCATCTTGACCTGTTTAACTTCATCAAATTCAGCGTTGGTAGGGGAGACAGTCCGAGATTCTTGCATCAAGTAGAGTCGATTTCCTACTTTCCGGGTATAAAAATCAACTACCACAAGGTCGGAATCTCTTTAACCATTATGGAAATTCTCACCAATACCTTACCGCTTGATGTTGAGGACAAGGAGATCTTTCTCTCATTAAAATCTTTTCTGGAAGGTTTGGAAAAGGCTGAAGGTCAGAGAAACGTTAATGATCTTAGCCGTCGTTTTGGGCTTTTTCTTCTTCGTCATCTCGGCTATCCACCACCCAAGTTCCCCGAAAAAGACAATCTGTTGTCTTATTTCGAAGTCATTATGAATCGCAAAATTATCAGTAAAGATCTAAAATAACGAGCACCGTCATTGCGAGGAGATAATCCGACGTGGAAATCTATATAATCAATTCATTGTCATTCCGGGCCTGACCCGGAATCTATAAAAATTATTCAACATGAAAATCAATCACATCCTTCCTGTATTTATATTCGCCCTACTTCTTTCTGGCTGTGGGCCCAAAAAAAATTCCGTCACTCCAGCAACCAATAAAAACCAGCCACTCATTACCAAGCTACTTGTCAATGAACTGGCCCTCTCGGAACGACCTTTTACCGTCCTGGTTCCTCATGCCACCAATCGCTTATTTACCTTTGTTACTATTGGGGCGGAAAAAGCTCAGTCGGCCTCAGTGGATCTGGAATATCAATCGGGAGATCTTCTTAAGGGAGCACGGGCTTCCATCGATACTCCCATCGCCAACACGTTTATCAAAGCGATCATTTTGGGAAGTTGCTCCACCGGAGGCAAGTGTACTTTTGATACCGATTTAAAGTCCGGTACGGAAAAGCTCAAACTTACTTTTCCCAGTCAAGACGTGACCCATGTTCTCAAGGGTGACTTTGTTTTCCTGACTGGTCAGAAAAACATGCCCGATGGCAAGGTTATATTTGAGCCCTCCAAACTTACGGCTAAAGAAAACTTGATCATGCTTAATTCGTTTGGCCTCCCCAAGCCGGTTGATCAAGAGATTTTGCTTTACCCTGTAGTTTTTTCCTCGACCAACGACAAAGTCATTTCGGGTACACTCACCCTTAATCAGGCAGGGGTTGTCTCCGCCGCCATCTACGACGGTCAGAACTATCAGCCCCTCAAGCTTTCTCAGAAAGATAACGTCGTTACTATTGCTATCAGTCAAAAACCTTGGTCTATGAATGCCGAGATTACTCGTGACGATGTTCAAGGCTCCAAAGAATCTCTT
Source organism: Candidatus Collierbacteria bacterium CG_4_9_14_3_um_filter_43_16 (assembly GCA_002789895.1). GTDB lineage: Bacteria > Patescibacteriota > Microgenomatia > UBA1400 > MFAQ01 > UBA10133. The sequence goes on along the minus strand of PFUC01000009.1, from coordinate 25 downwards.
ACCCTCTACCTTCTCGGCCCCATCG
>PFUC01000005.1:5268-7402 GCA_002789895.1 Candidatus Collierbacteria bacterium CG_4_9_14_3_um_filter_43_16 | reverse complement strand
GGGAAAGTTTTATATCACCACTACTACTCCATACGTGAATGCTGATCCACATATCGGATTCGCTCTGGAGATTATCAGGGCTGATGTTCTCGCCAGAATGCATAGGGCCGTGGGCGACGAAGTATTCTTTAATACGGGCACCGACGAACACGGACAGAAAATATATCAGAAAGCCCTTGAGACTGGTAAGGATCCAAAAACTTATTGCGATGAGTACGCGATAAAGTTCCAAGGTTTAAAAACGGCCCTTAATCTTTCATACAGCAACTTTATCCGAACTACAGATGAACACCATCTAACTGCGGCTCAAGAATTTTGGAAACTTTGTGAGGCAAAGGGTGATATTTACAAGAAAGTTTACAAAATTAAATACTGTGTGGGGTGTGAGCTGGAAAAAACTGATTCCGAGCTCACAAACGGCAAGTGTCCCTTGCACCCAAACCAGGAACTAGAAAATATCGAGGAAGAAAACTATTTCTTTAGATTTTCAAACTATCAGCAAAGGTTATTGGATCTTTACGAATCACAGGCAGGTTTTGTCATTCCGGAATTCAGGCAAAATGAGATGAAAACTTTTATAAAGGGAGGCCTTCAGGATTTTAGTATTTCCAGACTGAAAGCCAAGATGCCTTGGGGGGTGGATGTACCGGGTGATGATAAACAAATTATGTACGTTTGGTTCGACGCTTTAATTAACTATATTTCGGCACTAGGGTGGCCGGAAGATCAGAAGAAGTTTGCAGAGTTTTGGCCCGGAACACAGGTGTGCGGAAAAGATAATTTGAGGCAACAAACCGCTATGTGGCAGGCGATGCTGATGTCCGCAGGTTTGCCAACATCGAAACAAGTTTTTGTGGGCGGATTTTTAACCTCAGAAGGACAAAAAATATCAAAGAGTTTGGGTAACGTCATTAATCCAATTGAATGGTCGGAGAAGTACGGAACAGATGCTTTGAGATATTTTCTGCTGGCAGAAGTAAGTGTCTTTGAAGACTCCGATGTAACCGTTGAGAGATTCGAGGAAGCATATCAGGGAAATTTGGCAAACGGCATAGGAAATTTGGCGGCTAGAGTGGCGACTATGGCAGAGAAAATTAGTTTGAAAGTTACCGAACAAAGACTGGGAATCAGAGAAGCGGTAATAAACAAACTGGTTATCTTCCGCTTTGATGAAGCGATCAAATTTATCTGGGAAGATATAAAAACAGCAGATACTTTAATTAACCAAAGAGAAGTATGGAAGTTAATAGGAAAGGAGCAGGAGTTTGTGTTAGCTGACCTTGTGAGGATCATCAGACAGATCGCCGCAGATTTGGAACCTTTTATGCCGGAAACAGCCGAAAAATTAATGGCCCAGTTTGGAGGAGAGATAATAAAACGAGGAGACAATTTGTTTCAGAGAATTGAGAAATGAATATAGAATTTATTTATATAGATTGCCACGTCACTTAGTTCCTCGCAATGACGAGGTTGGTTGTGGAGTGAGATTGCCACGGTTCGGGGTACCGAAACTCGCAATGACAAATAATATGTTAATTGATACACATTGCCATTTAACTGATGAACGTTTCACCGATATTGGGAAAGTGTTGGGGGAAGCAAAGAAGGCAGGTGTTGGTAAAGTGATAATACCGTCGACCAGTATAGCTGACGCGAAGAAAGCAGTAGAGATTGCGGAAAAATATGAACAGTATTGCCTGGTGGGGATACACCCAGAGGAAGTGGAAACTTTGTATGGGTTGGGTGGAGACCAACAAGGAGACTCCTCGCAGGACTACCTACACTCAAAGTCGGGGATTGCTTCGGTTCGGGGTACCGAAACTCGCAATGACGGGGGTGTGTTAGATAAAGCGATGGAGGAAATGGAGAAAATAATCAGGGGTTCCAAAAAAGTGGTAGGGGTTGGGGAAATTGGATTGGATTTTTTTACCGGACATGATAAGAATAATCCTTTCCGTCCGGAATATACAAACCAAGAAAAAGACCGACAAAAACAACTTTTTAGAAGACAAATAACTCTGGCGATAGAAAACAATATTCCGGTGGCAATTCATATGAGAAAGGCGGAGGAGGAGATGAGAGAAGAGTTGGAAATGTTTATGGAAAAATATCAAAACGGGGATGGATCTACCCC
>PFUC01000005.1:0-5243 GCA_002789895.1 Candidatus Collierbacteria bacterium CG_4_9_14_3_um_filter_43_16 | reverse complement strand
TTCGCAATGAAGGCGGAGCGAAAATTTAAGCTGCGGGGACAATTTCATTGTTTTGCCGGAAGCCAAGAATCTTTGGAAATGATCTTAGCAAATGGTTTCTATATCAGTTTTTGTGGAAATATTACTTACAAATCGGCGAGGAATCTCAGAGAATTACTAAAAAAAGTGCCCCTTGAACGACTGCTGCTGGAGACAGACAGCCCGTATCTACCCCCGGAACCTCTGAGAGGAACGGTGAATACTCCTGCGAATGTTAAAATAATAGCTGAGTTCGTAGCCTCCGAATTAAACCTGAGTACCAGGAAACTGGCTGAAATCACGAGCCAAAACACAAAATGTTTGTATTCCTTAGAAAATTGATCAAAAAATATCCCAGAGCAAGCCAGAGAATTCTGGAAATTTTACCTGGCTTTACTAGCTGGACCTTTATTCTGTTTCCGGTTTGGGGATCAATTTTTTGGCCAATTGGGGTGGCTTATTTTATTATTGCTTTTAACGTTTATTGGCTTTATCGATCAACAACCTTGGCTTGGGCCGGTGTAATGTCCTATTACAGGATAAAAGCGTGGGAAAAATATGATTGGATGGGTGATGTAGTCGGCTTTGCAGACTGGAAAGAAGTCAAGCACGTAATTGTGTTGCCTACTTATAAAGAGCCAGGCGAGATCCTCGTTAGAACACTTCAAGCTTTGGAAAAGCAAACAATCGGGCCAAAACAAATAATTCCCATTATCGCCATGGAGGAAAGGGCCGGAGAAGATATAAATGCCCACAGAGAGGCGTTGATTAGAAAGGCTTTTGTGGGTAAGTTTGCCGGTCTCTTTTTTACCTATCATCCGGCTAACCTAACCGGAGAGGTGGTGGGAAAATCCAGCAATGCGTCTTGGGCAGGAAAAGAGTTCAAAAAAATGTTAACCAAGCGAGCTGATTGGAAGCTCGACAAAATGACCATTTCCTCAGTTGATTGTGATGTGGCACTCCACCCCAATCATTTGGCAGCGATAACTTATATGTTTTTGGATGATCCGAATAGATATCGAAAAATCTGGCAAGGGGCGATCGTTTTTTACAACAACATTGAAAGAATTCCCTGGCCAATGAGAGTCTTTAATCGCATGAGCAGTGTGATTAATATGGCTCAACTTTCCCGTCCAGACAGATTAATTAACTTCTCCACTTATACTTTGAGCCTAAAATTAATGGATGAAATCAACTACTGGGATACAGATGTAATTCCGGAAGATTACCGTATATTTTTTAAGACATATTTTGCTACTAAGGGTGAGGTAGAAGTGGAGCCTATATTTATTTCTGTCTCTGCCGATGCTGCGGAAGCTAATGGTTTTTGGAGTACCTATACAAATACCTATGAACAAGTGAAACGATGGGCGTGGGGGGCAAGTGATGACTCTTATATAATTAAAGAATATATTTTGGATGACGGAGCTCCTTTTTGGGACAAGACTATTCGGGTATTTAAGGTCATCGAAGATCATTTTATGTGGCCTGTTAATTGGTTTATTATTACTGTAGGAGCAAATATGCCCCCGCTGTTAAACTCTACCTTTTCCAGAACGGTGATTGGAAGAACCTTACCTCAGGTATCCTCGGCAATACTGACACTCTCTTTAATTAGTTTGGCCGCAATGGTTCTAATTGATCTTAAGGCACGACCTAAAGTGGCTGACCTGCCGGCTTGGAGGAAAATGGCTGCCCCTTTCGAGTTTGTATTACTGCCGATAGTGGGTTTTTTCTTTTCGGCACTACCAGGACTTGACGCTCACACAAGACTGATGATGGGAAGATATTTGGAATATCGGGTTACTGAAAAAAAAGCATAATATGACAACAAATAAAGCCACGCAACAAATACTGGTAGCCGAATGGGGAATGTTGTTGTTAATGGGTGCGGTTCTTGCCTGGTTTTGGAAGATTTTACCTCCCCAATTACCTTGGTTTTATTCTCTTCCGGGCGGTGAACAACAGTTGGTCAGCAAATTTGTTTTGGCGGGAATATTGCTTGGTATGGGGGTGATAACCGGAATTACAAGAGTGCTTGCCTCATGGGCAAGTAAGGGAGATGCTCCGGTGGAAACGACACTAATGGCTGGTTCATTATTAGCGATTGCCTTGTTAGCCGCTAGCTTTTTTAGAGTAATACAAATATTCGCTCTATGATAAATCCTGTTATTACCGTCTTTCCTTTCATCATGGCTTTTCTGATCAGTACAGTGGTTACCCCACTGACAGTAATTTGGTTTTCTAAAATGGGATGGGTGATAGACCCAAAAAAAACACCCCATCCGGCACACATTCATAAAGAACCAGTTCCCAAAGGCGGAGGTCTGCCCATCTTTGTAGCGGTGGTTATGACTTTAGCAATATTTTTAAAATGGGACAAACATTTAATTGCAATCGGAGTGGCGTGTCTGCTGGTATTAATTACAGGTTTGGTGGATGATGTCAAAGGAATAAATCCATACTTGAGACTGACCATAAATTTTTTGGCGATTGGGATAATAGTGGCCTCAGGAATCGGGATAGCATATGTATCCAATCCCTTTGGGGGAATTATTGACCTCTCGCAATGGCGTTGGGGATTTGAATTCTTGGGTAAGTATCACGAAATCTGGATTCTAGCCGACCTGTTTGCCCTCTTGTGGATTCCGGTGTTGATGAATGCGATCAATTGGTCTTCCGGTGTTGATGGCCAGATCTCCGGAGTAGTAACTATTGCGGCAATTGCTTTGGGGATGATTTCACTAAGTTTCAGCGCGGATATTACCCAATGGCCGGTAGCAACTCTCGCCTTTGCTCTTTCAGGGGCTTTTGCCGGTTTAACGATTTTTCATTTCTTTCCGCAAAAAATTATGCCTGGCTATTCGGCCACATCTCTTGCCGGTTTACTTCTGGGAGTGATCTCCATCTTGGCCACGGCAAAAGTAGGAACAGTCTTGGTGGTGTTAGGAGTACCATTAGTCGATTTTATATATATAGTCATAAAAAGAATACTTTCAGGCAAATCCCCGGTCTGGGGAGATAAGAGCCATTTGCACCACAAATTACTGGAAATGGGATGGGGAAAAAGACGGATCGCCTTATTTTATTGGTTAATCACAGCCATTCTGGGCTTGACTGCGGTTAAAGTGGAAGCTAGAAGTAAGCTAATCATCATGATAGGATTGATAATATTAATGTCTGTTTTCGTACTATGGCAATACTCTTGGCGCTTTTCAAAGAGGTCAGACCGCGACAGTGGGTTAAAAATCTAAGTTTGTTCGCGGCATTGATATTTGCGGGGCTTCTTTTTCAAGAAGGGGCTTTTGGTAAAGTTTTTCTGGCTTTTATTATATTTACGATCTTAAGCAGCGTGACGTATATCTTTAATGATTTGATTGACGTAGAAGCGGACCGGAAACACCCTTACAAGAAATTCAGACCGATCGCAAGTGGGGATTTACCATTACCGATAGCGGTATTCGTCTTGATTTTGGGGGTAGTGACCGGTCTGGCTTGGTCTTATGCCCTAAATTATTACCTTTTCCTAAGTGGTGTTATTTACCTTCTGGTCCAGGTAGCTTATTCCCAATACTTAAAAAAAGTGCCGATCGTAGATGTCATCGTAATTGCCTCCGGATATCTGATTCGTGTCTATGCAGGAGCCTTCACCATATCTGCTCACATGGATGTGTGGTTTCTGATGACGGTTATCGCCGCTTCACTATTTCTGGCCGTCGGGAAAAGGAGGGGGGAGATGACGCTACTGCTAAATTATAGAGAGGCGGAAACCAGAGCCACCCTGAAAAGATATACTGAGCACTTACTGGATATTTATACGGCGATGTTTGCTACAGGTACATGGATTACCTACGCATTGTTTACCTTTAATCAACCTAGGATTGTACCAGATGGAAGAGCTTTGCAACTAATTTCTTTTCTGCCAAGGACTTTGGTATCCGAGAAATGGATGATGATAACAATTCCCTTTGTGGTATACGGCATTATGCGGTACTTGCAGCTGATCTATGAAAAGAATGAGGGGGAAAGCCCGGAGAGAATTCTCCTTTCAGACAAACCATTGATGATTACGGGTATCTCTTGGGCGATCATGGTAATCGGGGTGCTGTATTATGTAGGATAGAAAAAGAACTCAAGATAAGGAAAATCTATATGGATTGCCACGCCCCGCCGGAGAGGGGCTCGCAATGACGAGACTTTACTTAACCAGCTTGGCGTATCGGGAGGAAACGTAGCCCCAAGAACCTTTAAGATACTCGATGTTAAACCAGCCCGCAGTCTCATTTTCTTTGTAGGGGAAAATATCACCGTGATTTACCTTGGCAAGCTCCGTACCATTAAGACCGGGAGTCTCACGAACCCTTGCCCACTTCATTGATGGACTTACAATTTCAATATATGGTTTTGTCAGAGCGGCAGATGAGGTTGCCTGTTTGGGCAGAGGTGTAATGGTAGTAGTGCCAGTAGGTTTAGGAGCGGCTGAGGGAGTGGCTATCGGGGTAGGTGTAGGAGTGGGAACTATTTCCATGGTGGCCATTGTCAGATTGAGAACCAGTCTGTAACCTGTTTGAACAGCGGCATTAACAATTTTATCTTGATATCCTGGAGCAGTAAAAGAAAAAACATGAGGACCGGGGGCGATATCAGCAGTCACCGGAGTAAAACCGGCAGGCCTTCCATCAATGCTTACGGTAGCGTTGGCCGGAAGACTAATGATGTTTACCGAAGAGTCTTTGTTGTTAGATAATTTTTCGAAAGAAAGTGTGTAGCTATGAGATTTGTCCGGGGTGGAGCCGAATTCTCGGTGAACGGTAGTCAAAGTGCCACTGACCAGATTGATTTTTGTTTCCCACGATTGGCCAGAGTCGATAGCAGTCATCTGTATGGTGGCCAGACCAGGTGAAAGATTTTCGTCGTAGAAAGGAGTCTTGCTAACTGACTTTCCGTTGATAACCAGATTAGCATCCGGATGCGAAGTTATTTGAATACCAGACTTCTTGGTAAAGGGATTAAACTGACAGCCAGCGAGAAAAACTGAGAATAATAGGATGGGCAGTGTGCGTAATAGTCTTGACCTCATATTTACAAGTTTAACACGAATTAGGAATTATCTCCTAGTTATATTTCAAAGAAGCTTTTAGAGGTGAGGCCGGAGTGGGAATCGAACCCACGGTAAAGGTTTTGCAGACCTTCGGCTTAGCCACTTGCCTATCCGGCCATGATCA
>PFUC01000030.1 GCA_002789895.1 Candidatus Collierbacteria bacterium CG_4_9_14_3_um_filter_43_16 | reverse complement strand
CACCAGCGCTGTTTAATCCACGTTCTGAGGGAAGCCAAGAGATGGCTACCCAAGAGAACCCCGTTTCTCTTTACCCAAGAGTTAAGAAGTATTGCTCTGGATTTAATCAGAGTCAAAACCCAAAAAGAAGCTATCGAGTGGAAGTCTAAACTCATTAAGTGGGAGATGGCCTACGGCCATCTCCTTAAAGAGAAAACCTACAGCCAAACAGAAGTTACAAAGACCGGACCAAGGTGGTGGCATACTCACAAGGATCTCCGGAGAGGATGGAGACTTCTTACCGACAATTGGTATCCATTTTTCGTCCACCTTGATCATTCCATGATCCCCAAAGACAACAACTCCATCGAAGGAACTAACTCACAAGCCAAAAGATTCTTAGGTAATCACCGGGGTATGAAAACACCTCAACAAGTTTCGTTTCTCTTCTGGTATCTCATCTTTACCAGAACAAAAACCAAACAAGACTTAAAGAAATTATGGGATGAGTGGAAACAGTGATTTTTCGTCGTTCTAGACCCCGGAAAGGTTACTTAAACTACATATTGTACGATCCCAGGTCTTGAAGCTGGATGTTGAACCCCTTCGCCCTCAAGAAATCATTGACCACGCGACAAACATTCGAAGCCGTGGAAGCCAACTCCTCGGTGTTTAGTGTCGCAGCCAAGGCCAAAGAAGCATCTTTGTGGCTCATAACAAACCCCTGAAGCCACTTCCCTTGTTGAGCCTGCCAATCAAGTCCAATATTCATTTGAACCTGAGGGGCATTCCACAGTGCATCCGCAATAGGAACTGTAGTAGCAAAACTTGTCATCAGACTTTCTCCTTCTGGGCTTTGCCCACAATTCAGTTTTACTTGTCAAACTACCCCATAATTATACCACGATCTGTAAAAAACCATTTCTGGCCACAAAAGACCCGAGCCGTTGGCGTATTAGCCAAACAGCTCGGGAATCTTCAAATCTAAGCAATACGTTCAATTTTTAGCGACAACCAATGTTTTCGATCAAAGCTGGCTTTACTGACCTTAAACACTCCGATTATATGCCACTATGCCTAGAACACCCTTTCTCTGTACTGCAATGCCTCACCTATGTGCCCAGCCAAAATCGACTCACTCCTCTCTAGGTCGGCTATCGTCCGAGCTACTTTCAAAACTCGGAAGTAGCTCCGCGCCGACAAATCAAACTTTTCCATCGCCAGACGTAGTATGTGAACACCATCAATATCCAATCGACAAAACTCTTTTACTTGTTTATTTTTCATCTGGGAATTACAAAAAATCCCAAACTTTAACAATCTTTCACTTTGTTTCACTCTCGCCATCATCACTTTTTCTCGAATGTCTTTTGAACTCTCCCCTTTTTCGACCGTCCCTAAAATCTTTTCCGTTTCTACCGCCGGGACATTTATATGCAAATCAATTCTATCCAAAATCGGTCCACTGATTCTTCTTTTGTATCTTTCAATTTCTCTCATTGAACATTTGCATTCTTTCGTCGGATGTCCTAGATAACCGCAAGGGCAAGGGTTCACCGCCGCCACCAACTGGAAAGATGCCGGGTACTCTACTCTCCCTGCCACCCTCGATATTTCCACTTTCCCATCTTCCATCGGCTGTCTCATCGATTCCAATACACTTCGGGGGAACTCCGCCATTTCATCCAAAAATAATACCCCGAGATGAGCTAAAGACACTTCACCCGGTACTGGTCTGCTTCCTCCACCAATCAGTCCCGCCATGCTGGTCGAATGATGTGGGGAGCGAAATGGTCGACGTCTTACTACGGCTTCTCCGGCTGTCATCAGTCCAGCCGCCGAATAAATTCTCGTCACTTCCATACTTTCTTCCTCGCTCATGAGGGGCATAATTCCGGGTAGTGCTCTCGACAACATCGTCTTCCCCGATCCGGGAGGGCCTGACATCAGAATATTGTGCCCTCCGGCGGCAGAAATTATCAATGCTCTCTTAGCGGTCTCTTGTCCTACCACGTCTGCCATATCAAATTCAGGCAAAGCGGCCTCCACTAAACTTTTTATCTCTATTTTCTTCAGCGGTTCAATCTTCTTCTCTCCCATCAAATGGAAAATTAGTTCTTTCAAATTTCTTACCGGTATAACTTCTATACCTTTAACCACAGCCGCTTCGTTAGCCGACAACACCGGTAGAAAGATTCTCTGTTTATGTTCTTTTTTGGCATACAAAGCCACCAATAATGTCCCTTTTGTGTGTCTTAATCCACCATCAAGCGACAGCTCTCCATAAAACAACCCCTCCACCACCCCGTCATTGCGAGTTTCGGTATTCCGAACCGAAGCAATCCCCGCGTTTGAGGGTTCAACCAAACTATTATCTCGAGACTCAACATCGGAGATTGCTTCAGCTCGCGTACGAGATTCGCAATGACACTGTATATCTCCGTTCGCCACCAATATCCCCACTGCAATCGGCAGATCATAAGCCGAACCTTCTTTGGGTAGATCCGCCGGAGCCAAATTGACAATAATTTTTTTCTGAGGAAAAGCAAAGCCGCTATTAACCAGAGCCGTTTTCACTCTCTCCCGCGCCTCGGCCACCGCTTTGTCCGGCAGACCGACAATGCTAAATCCCGGGAACCCTTTCTCGGCTACATCTACCTCTACTTCCACCAAAAAACTCTCCAGTCCTACACAAGCGACACTTTCAATTCTCGCCAGCATTACTCAGTATTTCACCTTCACCACAAAAATGCCATAAAAAAAGGCCCCTATTCCTTGAGGCCAAAACACTTTTCCTATTCTCTCTTATTTGGATTTCATCTTATCAGCTACATACATCGCCCCGGTAAACCACATTATACCCACCATTAGTGGCCACCATAGCCGTCGAACAAAACCAACCAACGACAAAAATTGTAACAAAAAACTCCATCTTATACTCCTTTATTTTCAAGAACGGCGCGAACGATCTACTTATGCCCAAATGATACCACACTCAAGTATGTCTGTCACTATAGGATGATACTCAACCAAGAAAATCCCCGCTGATGGCGGGGGTTTCAGAAACTTAAGCTCTGCCAGGAAAATCATGCAAATACATTTCTGCAGCGGCCTTTTCAATTGAAGTCGGATCAAAGATGTCAATCATATAAAATTGATACACGTTGCCTGGTCCGGCCACACCGCCAAAGACAATTGGGTCCTTTTTCACACGCGGAGTTTTTTGCATGGACCACACATCCGGACCGATAGACGCAATATAGAGATGATCAGTATCGAACAAACCGGACTCTAAAGCTTTCTCCATTTTCCGCTTCGTAGTTAATGGAATTGATCCGGCAAAACGAGCAGAGATGCCTACACTGCTACTTCGACTCACTTGCGCCAACTTTAACAGAGTTTTTACCGCACCAACATATTGGACAGCAAGGTCCGGATGCAAATAAGGGCGGATATCAAACTTGTGTTGCGGTGAATCCCCTGATGGATCCGGTGTTACTGATATCGAAAAATCTGGACTATCCCAAGTTAAAGTCATGAAACGAGGCAAGCCATCCTGCCTGACCCAAGACAAAAATTCGGGATGGAGACGATAACGGTAGCGTTTTCTGGCCATTTGAAAATGCAGCAACGTATTCTGAAGTCTAAATAACGCTTCAGGACCCATCTCTTCTACGTCCTCTGCACCGAAATACGAGCCGGTTTGGATAGCTTTCCTCGTCCTCAAAAGAGGCTTCTCGCCTTCTTCGATATATCTTTCTACTCTTTCAATTTCCTGCCCAATGGAGATTTCAGTTTTCTCCAACCAATCAGGATTCTGACTGCGAGGAACGACTACCACACGGCCCTGCACTTTCTTAAATAGATCATTTTCATCAGCAGCAACTCGCATCATCGGTCTCAACAGACTATCATTCATCTGTCACCTCCAATTTGTTAATGGGTACACTTGAAACAATCTCACCCTCTACCGTATTTTCATCAATAACGGCTGTTCGTTCATCAATAAAGATTGTCTTTTTTGGCTCCCCCCTTCGTGGGCGACTACTATAAATCAGTTGAGAGCCATCTTCCAAACCATCAATCACCAACGCCGGTCGAGGATAACGAATCCACCAATAGGCCATTGAACCAATTACCATTAAAAACGGAACTAACCAGCAAGAAATAGAGGTCGCCAGACCAGGTGTTGGCAAAAAACACGCGGCTAAAATTGATGCAGCGACAACGATCGTTCCCGAAAGCGCAATTTTTGCCCTATCTTTAGTTATCAAGCCGGTTATCGCGGTTATGATGAAAACAAGAATACCAAAAGCTACCAGATAGCCCCTGATCGGATCATTGGACCAACCTATCTCGATCATTATCCTATCCAGATTGGTATATGGTTCCCATTTAAAACTAACATTACTGGAGTCAACGGAACCATTCAGCAGGTCCGTCTCAGCAGTAATTGTATATTCACCCGGCACCGTCAGGGTCACGGGCGGACATTCTTGGTCAATTGCATTGGCTTTGACTAAACAAAAGGCATCCTTTGCATGACCATCCACACCGTACCGAACGATTTTGTCCCTTCGGAAAGTGGAGCTCATCCTCACTGAAATATCCTGAGAAAGTATTCCTCGATAACCATCCCGAATAACTTCGTTCAGAATCGGAGAGATAAACAAAATGGTACCCGTTTCTTGGGGTATCCAGCTAAATTGAACTTCACTGGTAGTGATGGTACCATCCAGAAGAATAGTTTCGGCCGTAATTGTATATTCACCCGGCACCGTCAGGGTCACGGGTGGACATTCTTGGTCAATTGCATTGGCTTTCACCAAACATGAAAATGATTCTTGTTTGTTGACGTAAAATTGCACCGCCTTATCTATCTGAAAAGTAGAGCTAACCACCAAAGGAATGGTGGGAGAATCCTCTAAAAAATCATCCGAGATGATCTGACCAAACGAAGGTGATGTAAATAAGATGGTCCCCATTTCTCCGGGTATACAACTTGTGAGGGCCAAAATGATTATCGCAAGCAAAACAATAAATCGAAATCGCTTCATCTTGACCTCCTTATTGTCAAAGATCTCGAACCTTGTAAACTAGTGAAGTTTAGCTTATAACAACACTCACGTCAACAAGCACGATCTCGAACATATCCTATATACTTGCAACCCAGCCTCCTTTGTGGTACAATTCCCTACTCGTTGTTGAACTAGCCAAAAGCAGTTTCCTAAGGCACGGAGGACTGGCTCACCTTCGTTTCGAAGAAGGAAGGTGGAATCTCATCCACTTTGATCGTTCATAAACGCCCCCGATAAATCGGGGGCGTTTTTCATACCGCCCGGTACTTTCCCCCAGCCT
>PFUC01000022.1 GCA_002789895.1 Candidatus Collierbacteria bacterium CG_4_9_14_3_um_filter_43_16 | reverse complement strand
TCTAATTTGGTTATTCGTCCGTTATCGGTGTTTTGCATATTTTAGGTAGTGATAAGACCAAAGCAGATAAAGGTAGGGGTAGAGGGATATTGCATAAAGATAGGGAATTAAACGTTTGGTGAGGGGAAGCCATTTATGAATAAATCGAAGATGACTTTTGAAACTGATAAAAAGTTTTTGTGTCGGTCTTTTAAACGATGACGAGGTGTTGTGGTTTACTACCACCGAAGGATCTAGAATAATTTTCTTGCCCCTTCGCCCAGCCGATAAACAAAAGTCCACATCTTCAAAATACATAAAATAGCCTTCATCGAGTAATCCATTTTTTTTGAAGGTATCGGCACTAATTAGGACACAAGCGAAAGTGACAAATTCGGAAACAATAGGTTCAAATTTTTTGAGATTGTATAAATTACGGTGTTCTGGTTTAGCATATTTCCAGTTTATCTTACCTTCTAATCCATACACATTTTTACCTTTTTGAGAATGCAAAATGACGGGAGCAACAACGCCCACCTCTTTATCTGAAAAATGACGAAGAAGCGGACGGAAAAACTGGTGTCCGATGGTGGCATCCGGATTAATAATTAAGATGTAGTCGGTACCTGCCTTTAAGGCGGGCCGAATCGCTAAATTGTTTCCGGCCGCAAAACCAAGATTAGAGGGAGAACTAATGTAGTGAATTGCAGGGTAAAGCTTTTTGAATCTTTTTTCGATTTCCGGTAATGGTGAATTATCCACGAGATAGTAATCCAACCTATCTCCGGCATCACTCCGCTTAAGAGCACGGAGACAATTAAGAGTATTGTTCGGATGCTTGTAGTTGAGAATAATGGCTGATAATTTTTCTGGCATCTGCTATATTCTAACCCAATGACCAAGTACCACTATGATGAGTTTAATAATAACGAGTACGAAGTTCATAAACTCGCCTTTGATCTAATCCTCAAAGGTAGCAGGGTTCTTGACATAGGGTGCGCCACTGGCTACTTGGCTCGGGAACTATCTAAAAAGGAGTGTGAAACTTGGGGGGTAGATAACGATGAGAAGGCGGCCAAAAAAGCTGCGAAGTATTGCAAAAAAGTGGTGGTTTGCAATCTAGACCAAACGGAGAATTTGTCTGTACCAATGAAATATTTCGATTATGTGATTATTTTGGATGTTCTAGAACACTTGCTTCACCCTGAGAATATTTTATCGATAATCAAAAAACATATTAAAGACGGCGGAAGAGTAATTATCTCTATACCAAATATTGCCCATGCTTCAATCCGCTGGATGCTTCTCACGGGTCGATTTGATTATTCAACCACAGGGATTTTGGATTACACTCACGTGAGGTTTTATACGATAAATAGTATTGGCAAATTACTAAATAAGAACGGCTATAAGACCCTGAAGATAATACCGACGAACGGAATGTGTAAAGTGCCCTTTCTGTATAAAATTAGCGACAGACTACCTGCTTCGTGGCAGTACAGTTTCGTAAAGAAATTCCCTTCACTTTTTGCCTTTCAATTTATTAGTGTGACAAAGAAAGTTTCTTGATTTCTCGGTCGAGTTGAACCCAGGTAACAATCAGAATAAACGGCACTGTAACGGAAACACTGAAAAGAAAAGAGTAAGCGACACCAACCGCTCCGTAAATAGGCACCAAGAAAAGCGATAGCAATATTTCTACCGATACGGTTAGAACACCGAAAAACGAGGGGATTTGGGGCTTGTTGAGACCTTGAAGTAGGGCGGTCGGAACAGGGGTGAGTGAGACCAGTAAAAAATAGAAACTTAGTATTTTTAAAACAGGAAAGGCGGTTTCTACAACAATGCTATCCTTAAGCCACCACATAAGGAAGGGCTGGCCTATGGTATGTGAAAGGACTACAGCCACGATGCCGCCCAATAACGTCAATCCTTCAACTCCCAGAACCAGGGATCTAAGCTTTTTGATGCGATCTCTTTCGAGTAATGAGGCACTTAAGGGAAAAAAGACCTGGGCAAACTGAGAAATAACACCGGCACCCTTAGCAACGATACTTTGGGGAATACTAAAGGAAGTGATGGCTCGAGCGGAAACCAGGGCACCGAGAATGAAGTTGCTAAACTGACTTTCTACTTGGCCAGCAAGAGTACCAACAAAATTTCTTAAACCGAATGAAAAAAGTTCCCGTCCAGTCTCCTTGTCATATGAGGGGGTGAAACTTTTACCAGGAAAGAACCGCCAAGAGTATGAAAGCATATAAATGCAAGTCAGAAGATGGAATAATAGCTGGACAGAATATAGGACTGCAATATTGGGATAGAAGCTGGAGACGATAGCCGAAATGATGGTGTTAGCAGTACCAACCAAGAAGGTTTTTGAATTAAAAATATCAAATCTCTGTTCGGCTTGGGGCAAATTTAGCAAATGAATATTGATGTGGTTAATGAACGCAATGAAAGACAGGATAAGGATAGACACGTTGATGGTATTGGTGTCAACAAGGGCAAAGATAGTCATGACACGGGATAAATATTGAAGTATTAGGATGACCCCGACAGAC
Organism: Candidatus Collierbacteria bacterium CG_4_9_14_3_um_filter_43_16; assembly: GCA_002789895.1. Lineage (GTDB taxonomy): Bacteria > Patescibacteriota > Microgenomatia > UBA1400 > MFAQ01 > UBA10133. The sequence continues at coordinate 2,791 of PFUC01000022.1, read as the reverse complement.
AAGACAAGAGCCAGGGTGACAAATATTGAGAATGAAGTCTTCCAGGTTTTGACTTTTTCTTCTGCTGTGGTAGATGCGAGAGAAAGTTTTCTGACGACTGCGTTGGAAATTCCGAAATCAAAGACAGCTGATAGTGAGATAAAAGAAATGAGAAAAAGGTAAACTCCAAAAACATCCCGTCCTAAATTATTGAGTAATATCGAGACGGAAAAGAAACTGGCTACCAAGAGATAAGCGTAACCAGCCAGGTTAAATCCGGTGTTTTTAATTAGACTTGCTTTGATCGACATCTCGGTTAAATTATAGACCCAAGTTACTCAACACCCCTCAGACAAAATGACCTGTGGCTGATGTAGAATTGGAGGACAAATATGAAAATTAAATTTCTACTGATAAATGCCATTGATATCACAAAATCTTTGCAAACCTCTCTGCCCCCATTGAGCCTTGGCTATCTCGTAAGTTCGTTAAGGGAAAGATATGGAAACGACATGATTGACTTTAGGATTATTGACCGTGACGTAGCTGTAACAATCCGCAGTTACAAACCGGATGTTGTCGGGATAACTTCAGTATCTCAAAACTTTAATTTCGCTATGAAGTATGCCAAAATGGCAAAGAAATTTAGAATTCCAGTATTGGTCGGGGGTACACATGTGACGGTGTTACCAACCAGCATGACCAGAGATATGGATGTAGCGGTACTGGGAGAAGGTGAAGAAGCAATCAAGGAGTTACTGGAAATCTTTTTGCCCAAAAAGAAGTTCGCAATCAGCGATCTTAGGAGACTAAAGGGTTTGGCATTTTGGGACGGCAAGAAAATTGTAAAGACTGAGATCCGTCCGCCGATTATGCCCATGGATGCGATTCCTGTTCCGGCCAGAGACTTGATGAAGATCGAAAAATGCACACACGTATTTTCCTCTAGAGGATGTCCTTACCGTTGTGTTTTTTGTGCTTCCTCACGTTTTTGGAATAAAACTAGGTTTTTCTCGGCCAAGTATGTCGTCGCCGAGATAAAAAGTTTATATGAGAATTATGGTGTTCGAGAAATTGATTTTTGGGATGACCTATTTATAGTTAGCAAACAAAGAATCAAGGAAATAGTTTCACTATTACGAAAAGAAAAGTTGTTGGGAAAGCTTACATTTAGCTGCGCCGTTCGCTCAAACTTGATTGATGAAAGCATGGCCAAGCTACTAAAGAAGCTAAACGTAAAAGGCGTCTCTATGGGCTTGGAATCAGGTACTCCCAGAATTCTCGATTATCTCAAGGGCGGAAACGTAAACATCAAAGATCACATGAGAGCCATCCGCATTTTTAAAAAATACGGAATTGAACCAAGTGCTTCTTTCATTATTGGATCACCAAACGAAACACGCGAAGAGATACTGCAAACTTTTAAGTTTATTAAAGACAGTAAATTACGTGGTTTTGGAATTTATGTGCTGACTCCATTACCAGGTACACCGATTTGGGAGTATGCAAAAGAACGGGGAATGGTGAGTGAAAAAATGGATTGGAGTACACTCAATGTAGAGTTTCTGGAAAATCATGAAAAGGCCATCATACTTTCTGAAACGTTAACCAAGAAAGAACTTTATGATCTGATTCTGATGTTTAAGTTGGAACAGAAGCGAAGATATTATATTGATTTCATCAAACATCCGATAAATATTTTGAGACACCTATACCATCTGCTAAAGAATTCTTCGAGCTAAAGCCTTAGTAAATTTTGGTACACGACATTAATCTTTTTGGCGATTTGAAGTTGGTTGAAATTTTGAAGAGCTCTCTGTCTGGCCAAATGGCTTAATTTTTCTCTTAATTTTTTGTCTCCGAGAAGTTTTTCAAGGTTTATCTTTAGACTGTGAGGGTCGGATGGCTTGGCATATAGAACCACGTTGTCACAAACTTCTTGTATTGCTCCGGAGGTAGTAGTCACGATAGGTAAACCACAGGCCATAGCTTCGATCAAGACCATGCCATACTGCTCTTCCCAGGTACTAGTCCGTCGACTGGGAAGACAAAAAATATCTGCCCTGCGATATTCATTGGCCATTTTTCCATAGGAAACTTGTTTAACATGAACATTTTTGTATCCGGAGAGATCGGCTTTCAACGGTCCGTCACCAACAAAGGTTAGATGAACATTCTTTATATTTTTGGAAAGCTCTATAAAGGCACTTAACAAATCTTCAACACCCTTTTCCGGGACCAATCTGGCCACACAAAGAAGGTGAAGGTCACGCTTGGTACTCTTTACTAGGCTTGGTTTGAATTTTGTCAGATCTAGACCTACTCTAATGACCGAAATTTTTTTTGGAAGAACCCCCTCTTTAATTAGGGCACTTTTGGCTAGTTCGGTAACGGCAATAAAATGGTCGATGCTTTCTCTGGCTAATTTCTTAAATTGCTTTCTTCCCCTGATGCCTTCGTTGTTGCGAGGAATTATCTCCCAAACCGTACTAACAACTTTCTTTACCAATCCCCTTCTCTTAACCATAATGGCTTGGTGAGTGTAGCCGTAATATGTCTCGGCCACATGAACAATGTCCGCCCCTTTTATAACTTTTTCTAGACCGAATAACTGGTGCGCGTCGGTGAACAGACGATTTAGAATTGGATATTTAAATGGGATATTCGGAATATCTGTAGGAGACCAAAGTTTGGTTAGAGGTAAATCTATCTTGTCAGAAATGGGGTACTTGGAGGATACGGCCTGGATGTCGTGTTTTTTCTTCAAGAGCGCATAATTCTGTAATTCAAAGGGGTTCAAAAAACCCCCCCG
>PFUC01000055.1 GCA_002789895.1 Candidatus Collierbacteria bacterium CG_4_9_14_3_um_filter_43_16 | reverse complement strand
CCAACTTTTCCCCCTCGCCGAAACGGTCTTGGCTGTTCAACAGACTAAGAAGAATTTTGTGACCGTCTCTCTCGGCCAGTATCACCAGACACTCTCCCGCCTCCGGGGTCCATCCGGTCTTGACACCGAGTATACCGGGCTGTCCGAGAAGAATATTGGTGGAAATAAGGGGATAAAGATGTCCTTTTAAACTCCGGATGGTAATATTTTTGGTAGAAACGATGGAGGCAAAACGCTGGCGGGACAGGGCATTTCTGGCGATCATGGCGATATCATAAGCCGTAGTATAGTGGTCTGGGCTCTCAACTCCGGAAACATTCACAAAATGAGTATTCTTTAAACCGAGTTCAGCCACCTTTTGATTCATCTTTTCTAAAAAAATTCGGTAGCCCCCGGGGTAGTTTTCGGCCAGAGTAACGGCGGCGTCATTTCCCGATGGAACAAGAAGGACGTAAAACATATCGGTTGCGGTTAATTCGTCCCCCTTAATCAAATCGGCTGTATTCCCAAGCGATGACTGACCATTGACTACTTTGAGAATCGAATCATCTTGGAAATGATCCATGGCAATCAAAGATGTCATTATTTTGGTTAGAGAGGCAGGTTCAAGAGGTAGATGGGGATTTTTGTCGTATAGTATAGATCCGGACTCCATATCCATCACAAAGACTCCCTGGGCCGTGATATCTGGAGATCTGACACCGGTTAATATTGGAAGCTTTGCTTCCGAAATAAAGGCGGCTTTGACCACCGGATGAGTAGAACCCGGCACTTTGCTAATTATCGGTGAAAGAACAAAAAAAAGACAGATACCAAACAAAGAGAGATAGTTGATAATAAAACGACCAGATTTTATAGGAATTATTCGGATGGATTCACCCCTTCGGGTACCAGTGGCCGGGTCAAGCCCGGGATGACGAGCATGTGTACTATGGCGTTTTTGTTTTTTCATGAAGCTCTATCATTTTATACCCCGGTACTTTTTTCGAGTGCTTTTTTTATTTCCAGTTTGGCCTTGTGAGTTTTGACAAAACGCAACCAGTTTCTGTTTGGCGATTTGGGTTTTTTTGTTTTTATTATTTCTACTACATCGCCACTCTTAAGTTTGGCATCAACAGAAGTAATTTTATCGTTTATCTTGGCCGATTGGATATAAAACCCCAGGTTTGAATGCACATTAAAGGCGTAGTCGACAGGAGTGGCATCTTCCGGAAGATCGTAGACATCACCCTTGGGAGAAAAAACATAAATATGGTGAGAAAGTGCATCGAGATGAAAATCGGATAAAGTCTCTTTAACCCCGATCACTTGTTGCTGCCAACCGGCCAGTTGTTTGACCCAAGCCATTTTTTCCGAAATGGTGAAAGCGGTTCCCCTCTCCAGCTTCTCATCCGAAACTCCTTCATGCTTGGCTCTAGCATATGCAAAATGAGCGGCGGCACCAAACTCAGCTTGAAGATGCATTTCTTCGGAACGAATTTGAATTTCGACGATGTTTCCCCGGTTGTCAAAAACTTTAGTGTGTATAGATTGATAGCCATTTGGTTTTGGCTGGGCAATAAAATCGGAAATGCCTAAAAATGGAACTGGTTTCCAGTATTGGTGGATAATTCCAAGAGTGGAATAACAAGAGGCGGTGTCTTCGGTAATGATCCTGATGGCCATTAAATCGTGTATCCGGCTAATATCGCGATTGATTTCCGGCCTTAGTAGTTTTCGAAATAAACTATATTTCCGTTTGAGACGAAATTCGGTATGAGCCTTGATTCCATGTTTGGCCAATTGTTGTCGAATGCGGTTAATAGTTTCCAAAATGTTTTTCTTGGAATATTTGAAATGCGGTTTGGCGATGAGAACAAGCCATTCGTGTTCTTCCGGATAGACATATGGAAAAGCATAATCTTCCAGGTCACCCTTTAGCTTTCCCATACCTAGCCGATCAGCAAGGGGCGCGTAAACTTCCAAAGTCTCGACGGAGATTCTTTTTTGTTTGGATATGGGAACTGCACCTAATGTAGAAATATTATGAAGTCGATCTGCCAGCCGAATAATGACGACCCGAATATCTTGAGCCATAGCAACGAACATTTTGCGCAGATTTTCCAAAAACACTTCGTCCTGACTACCTCTGAGTTTTACTTGACCCACACGAGTTACCCCACTAACCAATAAGGCACATTCAACACCGAATTGTTTTTCAATTTCCTTGATGTTAGTATCGGTCATCTCGGTTATTTCATGCAGTAGAGCGGCTTCTACAGAAGTCTGATCTAAACCCCAACTGGCTAATGTATGGGCAACAAAGATTGGATGAGAAAAAAATGCTTCTCCTGTTTGGCGAACTTGACCGGCATGTTTAACATCTGAATAGAGGTATATTTCGGCAAGACGAGACTTATCCACCAAATTATGGGCTTTTACCAGCTCGTGGATAATATCTTTGAGAGTGAATTCCACAAAGCTATTCTACCTGATCTTGCGTGATATGATTTAAGCGTGTATACCAGACAGCTATTACCAGATGAAATTTCACTAATTCCCGAACCGCTTGAGAAGGCATTTGATGAATACCAAGAGGAAGGCTTTGAGATTTATTTGGTGGGTGGGGGTGTAAGAAATTTGATTTTGGGTAAGGTTCCCGAAAATTGTGATCTGACCACCAATGCAACGCCCGAGCAGAGTTTGGAAGTGCTGAAGATGCACAGTCCGTTTTATAACAATGATTTTGGGACGGTATCTTTTAATGTAACTGTCAACGGCAAGGAAGAACTTTATGAAATAACGACATATCGATCCGAAAAAGAGTATTCCGATTATCGGCGGCCAGATAATGTGTCTTGGGGAAAAACATTGGATGAAGATGTGGCCAGAAGGGATTTTACGATAAACGCGATCGTGATAGGAGTAAAGAACTCGAGAACTCAAGAACTCGAGAACTCAAGACAGTATGAGCTGATCGATATGGTAAACGGGCTGATAGATTTTGAAAAGGGTTTGGTAAGGGCAGTAGGAGATCCACGAGTTCGATTTAATGAAGACGCACTGCGAATGATGAGGGCAATTAGATTTGCCGCGAAACTCGGTTTTGCTATCGAAGAATATACCTTATCTGCCATTGGTGAAAAGTCAGAATTGTTGGAAAAGATCAGTGAAGAAAGAATTCGGGATGAATTTCTAAAAATTTTGGGTTCTAATTATCCAGCCGACGGGGTTAGACTATTGATTTCCACAGGACTGATGGCTCGCTTTATGCCCGAAATACTGGAGGGTAAAGGGGTTATCCAAGGTGGACACCATAAATTAACAGTCTTGGATCATATGTTGGAGGCTCTTGCCGAGTGTCCTTCGACCGACCCGATTATCCGCCTGGCTACTTTTGTCCACGATATTGGGAAACCCAGGAGCCAGAGATTTAAATGCCGAAAGTGCGGAAAAATGTTTCGAAATCTGTCGGAAGAAACGACCACTTGTGCCAATTGTGGATATACTCAGCCGACGAAAGGAATGGTGACATTTTATGGCCACGAAGTGATTGGGGCGAGAATGGTAAAAGAGATTACGGAAAGACTCAAATTTAATCGCAAACAAATAGAGAAAATAGAGACTTTAGTCAGATGGCATATGTTTGCCTATCAATCAGATATGACTGACGCCGCCATTAGACGACTAATCAGAAAGGTCGGGAAAGAAAACATCAACGATATGGTAATGTTGCGCATCGCCGACCGTAAGGGTAGTGGGGCCAAAACAACCAGCTGGAGATTTATGGAACTGCAAAAACGGATCGGGGAACAACTATTTGAACCCATGGAAATAAATGACATGGTGGTGAACGGACTAGATGTAATGAAAGCTCTGGAAGTATCCCCAGGACCGATTATTGGAAAGGTGCTTAAAGAACTTTTCGACGAAGTATTGGAAGATACCGAAAAAAATAACCGCGAGTATTTGTTGGGAAGAATTAAGGAGATTGGGAAAACTTAAGGAAATATGTCCAGCCCGAGCCCACGCGGGGGAGCTTTGTCCTATAACTTGACATTTGGGGTATTCGTGGTATATTAGGCACAGTTAGAATATCACATTCTGAGGCCAGTTAGCTTCAGATTCCAAATCAATGTTCTTTAACGAGTTATAGAAAGGAGCACTAGATGACCACAGTTCTTAAGGCTGATCGTGTCAGACAGATTTTCCTCGACTCCCTCTACAATGATGGTGAGGATACCAGCAGCCACGTCAAGGCTGAAGGTATTACGACGAATGCAGTCGGATTCAACCCCGATCGTCTCAACAGCCACAAAGCGGAGATCGAGGCAATGCTGGATGAATTACCAGATGAATTCAAAAAGTCAGGCGGCGGCGGAATGTCCTTCCTGAATGCCTGCAATGACAAGCACGGCAACCAATGGACTAATTTTCATCAAACGATGGAGCAACTGTTCCAGCTTGGCATCGCCATCGGCAAAGTTGAATGCCTGCTCCCCAGGGAGATATGGTCAGCACTGCCAGGTGGAATGCCCTATTATGTCGTGAATTAACGACACCCCCTTTTTTATACATGATCCCGCTTCCGTGAGGCGGGATTTTTTATTTATTAGACCAGTGGTCTTGAATGAGAAAAGTTCAAAAACCGTCCCACGTCATGAATTAGATTTTATCTTTGATTTGAACGGAGTATTGATTTTAGACAAACCAGGATATCAGTCCCCGGAGTCTGAACAGAAATTTTTTAAACGAATGGGGATTTCCCTAAATGATGCAAAGGAGAAAGGATTAATCCAAAAAGAACGGGGGTGGAATGATGATCAGTTTTGGAAATATGTAGGGAACGGGTGGAAGGGAGCTATCCCGAACATGGAACTGGCTCAAATAGTCAAAGAAATTAGAGGCAAGGGAATGAAAACCGCGATAATTTCAAATACTTCCGGTTTGATAATGAGAGAGAAAATCAACCAATATTTTGGCGAAGGAATAACATCTTTATTTGATGAAATAATAATTTCTTCCGAAGTCGGATTTTTAAAACCTGATCCGGAAATCTACAAACTTGCTTTGAAAAGATTGTATGTTTCGGCACATGACAGCGTGATGGTCGATGACTCTGATTCTTATCTCACCGGTGCGAGATTCCTGGAAATAATGTGTTTTCTGTTCACTGACAATAGAAGCTTGATCCAAGACATGAAGAACCTCGGAGTTGTAGACTAAGGTAAAGAAGGGGCCCGTACACCTGAAGATGCGATAATTATTGTTACCGAGAGGGAATACAGAGTTAGTTTAGAATCAGACCGAAAGCTGGATTATCCAGAATATCATACTTTTGCTTATGTTTCTAAGGCTGGAGTTGAAGGTCGTATCCCAAATTTGGTAGCGGCCTTTACGG
>PFUC01000041.1 GCA_002789895.1 Candidatus Collierbacteria bacterium CG_4_9_14_3_um_filter_43_16 | reverse complement strand
CTCACCCGGGCTTCTTGTTCGATGCTTACTTAGCGCCGATTTTAAACATTTTGGTTCCACAGGTAGGACAAACAGCTTTGGCAGCTGGTTTACCATTTTTCATGGTAACTCTCTCAAACTCAGCCACCTCTTTTTTGGCTCTACATTTTACACAATAGATCTGCATTTACTTGGTTCACCCCCTTTCTTTTAGTTAGTGCCTGGACAAATAACTCCAAATAGCTAGCTCCAAGGCTACGACAAGCATAGTCAGGATCACAGTCTTTGTCAAGTCTGTTCTGAAGAATTTGTTTTCACCTTTAACCAAGTCTTCATTTATCATTGGTTGTTTTGTCTTTGTTGTCAGCCACTCGTCATTAATAACAAAAGCGTCCGACCTTTGTATTCTTTCTTGAGTTTGGATTTTTTCCCGTCTGGTTTTTCTTTGTTTGGCCATGGTTAGTATTATATCGGTATAGTAAAATAAAACTACAATATGGTATCCGCCTCTATTTTTTTTGCCATCGCCGTCTTCTGGTTGATAGTTCTGACCTTCCTGCTCGTTCGTACGATGCTTCATTACAATCGATTAACGGCCGACGTCTCCAAGAAAGACCTGATCTCTTCTCTCAACCATCTCATTTCTACCTTAGACCAGAACTCTGACGATATCAAATCCCTTCAGGAAAGACTGACCGTTGAGGTCAGCGAAAACAAAAAACATCTTCAGCGTGTAGGTTTCCGACGCTACAATCCCTTCACCGATACGGGTGGAGATCAAAGCTTTTCAGTCGTTTTTCTTGATGATAATGGGGATGGTATTATGATAAGCTCTTTACATAGTCGGGAAAATACTCGGCTCTATGCTAAAAAAGTGGAAGGCGGTAAGGTCATCAGCCAAGCCCTCTCCAAAGAAGAACAAGAAGTTATTAATGAAGTCGTAAAATAAACACAGTTTATGAAATTTAACCCCAAAATCATTATCTCGCTCATCCTCACTTTTTTTGTTTCAGCCGGCCTTGCCTACGCTGTGGTGCCATCTTCCCGCGAGGGCCTGGTCTCTCCGAAAGCCGAGACCTCTACTGAGAAGAAATCCGCTGGTTTCGGCCAGTATGCCGATGAGCCAAAAACAGAAGCCTGTCCTTTGAACGGAAAGCTTTATTCGAAATCAGAAAAAACCTTGTGGGAAGCACGACGTCCTATCCTAGCTATGATCGAAAATGATATTCACGCCCGTCCACAATCCGGACTTGCCTCTGCGGATATTGTTTACGAAGCGGTCGCCGAAGGTGGAATCACCCGTTTCATGGGTGTTTTCTACTGCGGTGCTCAGGCAGACGTTGCCAAAGTTGCCCCTGTCAGAAGCGCTCGAATTTATTTTGTAAATATCGCCGCCGAATACAATACCCCTATTTACATGCATGTTGGTGGTGGCAACTGTAGCGCGGATGCAGCCAGCGGTCAATGCACTTCGAACAAAAAGGCCTTTGCTTTGGAAGAGTTGGCCAAGCTAGGTTGGAGGAAAGCTGGAGGTAACGACTTCGATACTATCGGTGATATCGGCATACCCGTCATGAAAAGAGACTATCAGCGGCTTGGGGCCGGAGTAGAGATCGCCACCGAGCATACTTATGTAGGTTATCTTACTTATGCCTGGAAGGAAGCTGAAAAACGCGGTTTCAATAATCTTATGCCGAGCGGCAAAACCTGGCTCTCTGGAGTCAAATTGTGGAAAACAGGAACTTCTGATATAGCCGGACAGCCTGCCCAAAATATAAAATACGATTTTTGGGCTAACTACCAAGACTTTACGGTTGACTGGAAATACGACCAGACCATCAAAGAATATCAGCGGAATCAAGGCCCAGTCGCTCAGTTAGATCTTGAAACCGGTAAACAAATCACCGCACCCAATGTCATCATTCAATTTGCAAAAGAAGAAGGCCCTCTAGACGAACATAAGCATATATTCTATACCATAATTGGTGAAGGCACAGGTTTATTCTTTACTGGTGGTCAAGCTGCCCAGATTAAATGGAAAAAGACATCTCAAACTGCTCGAACAATCTATACCGACTTAAATGGAAAAGAAATTACTTTCACCCCTGGAGCAATTTGGATAAGTATTTTACCCATTGGCAACAAAGTGGTTTACAATTGAGGTATTAATTATTAGGGCCTGCTTACCCTCGACTGTTGGTCGGGGCCCGTACACATATGGCCAAATTATCCGACCTAATTATTTCCAAAGTAAGAGTCAAACTCTTAAAGTTATTTCTTTCTCAAACGAAGGAAATGTTTTATGTCCGAGAAATAACTCGTATTACCAAAGAGGAAATCAACGCTGTCAGGCGGGAGCTCGAACATCTTCAAAAAGCCGGCCTCTTGACAAGTGAAAAAAGAGGTAATCGACTTTACTATTCGGTGAAAACAACTTTCCCACTTTATTCCGAACTTACCAATCTGGTCATCAAATCGACAGGTTTTGGTCGTCTAGTGATAAAAAATCGCAGTAAACTAGGCTTTGTGAAATTCGCCTTTGTCTCACAAAAACTTTCCCGTGGACTCAAGCGAGATCCAGATGAAGTCGATCTGATGATTATCGGTAAAGTCATCATGCCACAGGTCTCTTTGACCGTAAAGCAAATTGAGAAAATGTTAAACACCGAACTAAATTATTCATGTATGACCGAAGAAGAGTTCAATTATCGCAAATCCCACAAAGACCCCTTTATTGTCAAGGTTCTCCTTCAGCCCAGAATTACTTTGATCGGAGATGAAATTCAATTATTAAGCTGATGCCTATCCAAAAGATCTTAAGGGTTGGAAACTCCCTGGGAGTCACTCTACCCTCAAGCTTGGTAAAAAATTTATCTCTCAAACCAGGGGATCAAGTAGAGGTGGAAAATAATCTAAATAATTCCTTAACTTTGAATTTTATTGATAGTCATCAGCTCAGTTTGGGTCTTTCATCCATAAAAAAAACGACAAGAAAACTTATATAATCAAATTGTCATTGCGACCCGCCTGCTGGCAGGCGGGTTTCACTCCATCAAGTAAAATAATCTATGAAGTTTTCCAAACCCCAAAAAATTTCCCTCGGTATTACAGTACTGACGCTTATGTCCTTTTATATTATTTTGCCCGCCAAATTGGGAAACTTCGTGGTACCCAGACTAAAATATAAAATAGGCAAACTCGATTTTTCTCGAGAAATTGAGTTAAAACAAGGTCTCGATATCAAGGGCGGTTTGCAGGTAACCCTCAATGTGGATATGAAAGATATAGCGTCAAGCGACCGGTCTTCTGCTCTAGATTCTTTAAAGGAGGTCATCGGGCGTCGAGTAGACCTTTTTGGCGTCTCTGAGTCTGGCGTCAAGACAGCTCTTTCTGGTAATGACTATCGTTTAATTCTTGAGCTTCCCGGAGTTACCGATCCCCAACAGGCGCTCACTCTCATCGGTCAAACAGCCAAGATGGTTTTCGCTCTTCCTATATACACCCCTGGCGTCACAGCTTCCGACTCCGCCACCTTGACCGGCTTTACTCCGACAGATCTGACGGGTGCTGATCTTCAGCGAGCCCAAGTAACTTTTGAATCACAGGATCGCAGTCCAGCAGTCTCGCTCACTTTTAAGGACTCGGGTAAGGGTAAATTTGCTCAACTTACCAAGGACAATATCGGTAAACCCATCGCCATTCTCCTAGACGGTTATCCCCTCACCATGCCTACAGTTCAAGCCGAAATCGATAGCGGCAATGCCGTCATTACTGGTAAATTCACCACCGAAGAAGCCAAGTCTCTTTCTATCCAGTTAAACGCCGGGGCCTTACCGGTTCCCGTTTCCATTCTCAGTCAAAAAAATATCCCCGCGACTCTCGGTGCAGATTCAATCAAAAAAAGTGTCACTGCTGGGGCGATCGGTCTATCTATGGTTATCTTCTTTATGATTGCTTATTACGGTTGGATGGGTTTAATAGCTTCAGTAGGGCTCGTTCTCTATGGCATTTTTACTTTAGCTCTATACAAATTAATTCCGGTAGTTCTAAGCCTACCTGGTATTGCCGGTTTCCTACTCTCTGTCGGTATGGCGGTAGACAGCAACATTCTGGTTTTTGAAAGATATAAGGAAGAAATCAGAGCCGGAAGAGACTGGCGTGTGGCTCTGGAGTTGGCCTTCGGCCGGGCCTGGGACTCCATCAAAGACGCGAATACTGCCACCATTATCACCGGTTTAATCCTTTTTAACCCCCTTGATTGGAGTTTTCTGAACACTTCCGGTTCCGTCAGAGGTTTTGCCCTTACTCTAATTCTCGGTATTTTTATCTCTCTTTTTACTGGTATCGTCGTCACCAGGAATCTTTTGCGTGTCTTCTTCAGGGGCAAACAATACACGAATCAATCACCAACAACCAATAACTAACAACTTCTAACTATATATGAACTGGATGAAACATCTCTCTCTTTATTTCATTATATCCGCCATTGTGATATTTCCTGGTATCTACTCTCTAGTACGTTTCGGTCTCAAACCGTCTATTGAGTTTACTGGTGGCTCTCGCTTTACTTTGGTACAGTCAATATCAATGCCCGATGTGATTCTTCAATCATTCAAAGAATACACATCGATTCTTGAAAGTTCAGATGGTAATGGTCTGACTATAAAGTCAAAAGAAATATCCCAGAAATCGGTTCAAAAAGTTCTTGAGACCCTCAAGCCGGACAACCCGGATATCAAACTTACTGATTTCGAAACCATCGGTCCCGCCCTCGGAAAAGAAACCATCAAGAAAACCGCGAACGCCTTGATGATCTCTTCGTTCCTCCTATTGACCTACATTAGCCTAGCCTTCAAACAATTGAAGTATGGAATTTGCGCGGTTCTGGCTATGTTTCACGATACTATCGTACTGCTCGGATCTTTCTCACTTCTTGGGCACTTTTTGGGAATTGAAGTAGACCTTTTATTTGTTACGGCCGTTCTGACAATTCTTTCTTTTTCAGTTCACGATACTATCGTTGTCTATGATCGCATTCGGGAGCTAAGTCACAAAAACAAAAATGTTGACTACGTTTCCTTGATAAACCAAGCAGTTACCGAAACTATGGCCAGATCGCTGAACAATTCACTAACTATTATTTTTATGCTTTTGGCCATGTTCTTAATGGGTGGAGAGACCACCAGATACTTTTCTCTGGCGCTTCTAATTGGAACTATCACCGGTACCTATTCTTCTACTTTCACCGCCGCCCCTTTGTTGGTTGTCTGGGAAAAATACTTTGGCAAGAACAAATAGGGCTTCTAACCTTATGTGAGTAATGGGGCGAAGTATGGTTTTTTTGGAGCTCGTGTTGCAAAGGGGGAGAGAATCCCAACCAAAAAAGGAAAATCTCTTGCGGAAT